>CADBMK010000153.1 GCA_902795785.1 uncultured Bacteroidia bacterium
ATCATATTGTCCCTGGTGAAAAAGCAGAGAACGGAAAGGGTCAGAATGAAAGAGATAATGGCAAATTTAAAGAAAGAATTCTGCTCAGGATCTCCTTTCTCTACGTTCCTTTTCCATATATCTTTCAAATTGCGCATAATACCGACAAAAGTATAAAAAAATACTTATTTTTGTAGCTCACAAATAAACATATAATTAATGAAACCAACTCTATTGGTCCTTGCTGCTGGAATGGGTAGCCGTTATGGCGGACTTAAGCAGATGGACGGTCTCGGACCTTCTGGTGAGACGATTATCGATTATTCGATTTATGACGCAGTAAATGCCGGTTTCGGCAAAGTGGTATATATTGTACGCGAATACTTCAAGGAGCAGTTTGAATCTGTCGTGAAGGAAAAGTACAGCGGAGTAAAGTGTCCTGACGGATCACCTCTACAGTTTGAATTCGTAACTCAGGAACTTAATAAGATCCCTGCCGGATTTACCCTCAATCCGGAGCGTCAGAAGCCTTGGGGAACTGCTCACGCCGTCCTTATGGCAAAAGACATCATCAAGGAACCATTTGCTGTCATCAACGGTGACGACTACTACGGAAAGGAGTCTTTCAAGGTCCTCGCAGACTGGCTCAAAGCACACGAGAACACAAAGGGACAGTACTGCATCGTTGGTTTCGAACTTGACAACACCCTTTCAGAGTCAGGCGGAGTTTCACGCGGAATCTGCCACTATGACAAGAACAATACCCTTACATCCATTGTTGAGCATCTCAATATAGCAATGACACCGGAGGGAAAGGTATTCGGAGACAACAGCACAACCCTCGAGACCCATGTCGAACTTGAGGCCAAGGCTCTCTGCTCAATGAATATGTGGGGTTTCACCCCTGATTATTTTGAAAAGAGCGCAGAGATATTCAACGACTTCCTCAAGGAGAATATCTCAGAACTCAAGAAAGAGTATTATATTCCTTACGCTGTAGACCTTATGACCAAGGCCGGAGACGCTTCAACTGAAGTGCTCTCAACACCTTCACGCTGGTTCGGCGTCACCTATAAGGAAGACCGCCCTGCAGTTGTGGCAAAGTTTAAGGAACTTGCAGACAAGGGAGTTTATCCAACCCCTCTCTACAGGAAATAATTCTGTTGTGAATAAGATTCTCTCATATTTCAATTATTACAAGCCGGGCGTCGGACAGTCGCTCGGCTTGATTGGCTGGTTGCTTGTCGGCGCCGTCTTAGGAAATGCCGTCGTGTTGTTTATCCAGATGGTCTTCGGATCTGAAGCAGCCCTTGCATATGGAACTGTCTTTTCTTATCCCCTGATGTTTGTGCCTGCAGTAATCTATGCATTTCATAAGAGTGCCGCGGCACGCAAGTCAGGTGAAGACGGTGCGGAAGTTGACTGGCACGGGTTCCCTGGATTCCGTATGGGACTTGAGGCAATTGCGGTGACGCTTGCTGTTGGTTTCGTGGTAGAGCCTCTCCAGATGCTTCTTCCTGATATTCCTGACAGACTCAAAGCTCTTTTTGACAATATTACCGGCGGTAATATCATAATAGACCTGCTCTGTGCCGCCGTGATGGCCCCTCTCTTAGAGGAGTGGCTCTGCAGGGGAATGATAATGCGCGGTCTGATTGCCAGCGGAAAATCTCCGTTGTTTGCAATCATTTTCTCAGCCTTCATATTCGCCCTGATTCATGTTAATCCTTGGCAGGCGATACCGGCATTCCTGCTCGGATGCCTCTTCGGTTTCGTGTATTATCGTACCGGATCCCTCAAGATTACGATGTTGATGCATTGCGCAAACAATACAGCTGCAATTATCCTCGGCCATATCGACCGTTTCAAAGACGTTACCAACCTGTACGAGGTCATCGATCCTCTTACGTACTGGATCCTTTTCGTCGTTATCCTCTTCGGCGTGGGTCTGTTCATTAAGAGCTACAGATAGGAACTGTTTTAAACAACCATATAATTATGAAAAGAGCACTAGTATTACTCTCTGCCGGTGTCCTTGCTGTCTCGGCCTGCAATCGTACGGGCAGCACAATGAGTACGCCGGACATCGAGAGGGCCGTTGAAAAGACGCTTTCTGAAATGTCCCTTGAAGACAAAGTCGGACAGATGGTCCAGATAAATCTTACAGTGCTCGGCAAGGGAACCGGAGAGGCTTTCGTCTTGGATGAAGAGGCTCTTGACAAAGTCCTCGTTGATTACAGGATCGGTTCCATCCTTAACTGTCCTGACGAGGCTGTAACTCCTCAGAAGTGGCAGGAAATCCTTGCTGCCATCCAGGAAAAGGCCATAGGCGTGAACGGGATCCCGGTACTTTTCGGCCTTGACCATATTCACGGCTGTACCTATGTCATAGGTTCTACTCTTTTCCCTCAGGATGTGAACGTCGGTGCTTCCTTCAATCCGGAACTTGCCCGCCGCGCCGCTGCTGTGACGGCTTATGAAAGCCGCGCCTGCAGCGTTCCATATTCCTTCTCTCCTACGATAGACCTTACTCGCATCCAGACCTGGCCAAGAATTTGGGAAAACTTCGGTGAAGATCCGCTCCTCAATACAAGGATGGGACTCGCCGCCGTCTCAGGTTACCAGGGTGATGATTACAACCATATTGACCAGAATCATATTGCAGTATCCCTCAAGCATTATATGGGATATGGCGGGCCGGTCAGCGGCAAGGACAGGACACCTTCCAGCATCACCAAACCGGAGATGAGGGAGAAGTATTTTGCTCCTTACAAAGCCTGCGCCCAGGCCGGAGCCCTTTCCATAATGGTGAATTCTTCTGCAAACCTTGGAGAAGCTCCTTTCCACTGCAATCACGAGTATCTCACTGAATGGCTCAAGGAAGACCTCGGCTGGGATGGCGTTTTGATCACCGACTGGGCTGACGTGAACAATCTCTACACCCGCGAAATGGTTGCCAAGGACAAGAAAGATGCTCTCAAGAAGGCGGTCAACGCCGGCATCGACCTGATAATGGAACCTTATGCCGTGGATGCCTGTGATCTTCTCAAGGAACTTGTAAATGAGGGAGCCATTCCTCAGAGCCGTATCGACGATGCCGTTTCCAGAATCCTCAGAATGAAATACCGTCTCGGCCTTTTTGAAAATCCTCTCCAGAAATATGAGGACTATCCTCTCTTCGGTTCATTCGACGGAGAATCCCTTGCATCGGCAAAGGAGGGAATAGTTCTTCTCAAAAATAACGGAGTCCTTCCTCTCAAGGAAGCAAAGAAGATACTTGTCTGCGGACCGAATGCCAATTCAATGCGTGCCCTGGGCGGCGGCTGGAGCTATACCTGGCAGGGAAATTCGGATAAGTTCGCATCAAAATACAATACCGTATACGAGGCTCTTGCCGCCAGATTCACTTCCGGCAAGGTAAGTCTCGTCCAGGGGGTGGAATGGAACGAAGAACCCGGAAAATGGCAGGAGGAAAAGGTGCAGGACATAACTGCCGTCGTTTCTGCCGCCAAGGCTTCGGACGTAATCGTAGCCTGCATCGGTGAGAACAGTTACTGCGAGACTCCGGGCAACATCTCGGACCTCAGCATCTCAAAAGGACAGCAGGAACTCCTCAGGGCGCTTGCAAAGACTGGCAAGCCAGTGGTATATGTTATCATCGGCGGCCGTCCCCGCATCATCAACGAATTTGTCGGCGTGGCAGATGCGATCGTTGATGCCTTCCTTCCTGGAAACAACGGCGCAGATGCACTCGCAGCCCTTCTTTCAGGAGATGACAACTTCTCCGCAAAGATGCCATATACTTATCCAAAGGCTGTCAATTCTCTCATCAACTATGATTACAAGCCTTCTCAGCAGTCTTCGACTATGAGCGGCGCCTACAATTATTCAGCCGACGCTTCATCTGAATTCCCGTTCGGCTTCGGCCTCAGCTACACTACCTTCGAGTATTCAGACCTGAAGGCGGAGACGGAAGATTTCAATGCTTCGACTCCGGAACTCAAATTTACCGTAAACGTGAAGAATACCGGTTCTGTGGCCGGCAAGGAAGCCGTTCTCCTTTTCAGTTCGGACCTCGTGGCTTCCATCAATCCTGACAACAGGCGCCTGCGCGATTTCACGAAGATTGAACTTCAGCCGGGTGAGTCCAGGACGGTAGAGTTTACGCTCAAGCCTTCCGACCTTGCCTTTGTCGGCCCGGACGGAAAGTGGCGTCTTGAAGAGGGTGAATTCAGAATGCAGGCCGGTGACCAGACCGTTATGATAAACTGCACTGAAACAAAGATTTACGAAACCCCTAACATTTAGTTCTCCGTCAAGGAGAAGAACAGCGGTTCGGTATTTCCTTCGATTGATCGGAGAATGACCTGACATTTGCCGGAGAACGGCAGGACGGTCATCTCCGATTTGTCGTTCAATGGCCTTTCCACCTCCTTGAAACCTGGATTGCCATTGCCCCAGCCGAGAATCTCGGCGCCTTGGACCTTGACAGAAAGCCTCTCGCAAGGGGAGTCTATGTCAACGACGATAATATCCTGCCCGTCATGGGCAATCTTGTCCTTTGAGAAAGTGTATTTGGTGACAGGCGGGGTGTCCGGCCAGACGGCCTTGATTTTCTTGCCTTTGTATGTGCCTTCCGCAGAGAAGGTGACTCCTTCGGAAGAACGCAGCTTCCAGATTAGGAAGCCGTCCTTAGGCATTCTCTTACTGCCGATTGTTTTTTTGTCTGCGAACATCTCCACTACGTCGCAGTTGGAGTAAACCCAGATTTCGTTCCTTGTGATTCCGCAGATATGGAGGACTGGTTCATCCGTCCACCAGGATTTAAGGTAATAGGCCTCGTCTTTGGGATAGCCGCAATAGTCCAGGATGCCGAACTGGGAACCTGTCGCCGGCCAGACCATCGGGTTGGACTCGCCTCTGTAGTCAAAACCTGTCCAGTAGCAGAGTCCTGCCGTCCAGGTGTTGTCGTGATAGAATTTCCATCCTCGTCCGATTGCGTTGACCACTCCCATAGTATCCCGTCTGTTGAGAGGCTCCATCCAGCCTTCTTCCGCAATGGTGATGTATTTCCCTCTCGTTCCGGCTCCGGAAGTCTCTTCCGTACCTATGGCTGTCTTCGTCGGATAGGCCTTCCTATAGTCCTCCACGGGGTTCTGCACTATATAGTTGTATCCGAAGACATCGCTTCCCTTCACCATTTCCCTTCCGCCTGCATTTGCATAAGTGCAGGGTCTGGTAGGGTCAAGGCTGCGGGCAAAGGCGCTCATCTTTTCAACTATCGTCTTTCCTTTCGGGCTTCCTTCCAGCGCCCACTCCTCATTTCCGACGCTCCAGATGATGATGCCAGGGTGATTTATATCACGCAGGATCATATCCCTCAGGTTTCCCAGCTGATGATCATTTGTTCCGAGTTCCCTGTTTTCGTCAATGACAAGGAAACCCATTTCGTCCGCAAGATTCAGAAGGGTAGGGGAGGCCGGGTTGTGAGAACTCCGGATAGTGTTGAAACCGTATTTTTTGAGCTGTTCCAAACGGTATTTCCAAAGTCCGTCCGGTATTCCGGCTCCGACTCCTGCGTGATCCTGATGCAGGTTGCAGCCCTTCAGAACGACTTTCTTGCCATTGAGCAGGAAACCTTCCCTGGCGGAGAATTCGGCCCTTCTGAGTCCTATTCTGGTGACAGCCGTGTCAAGCGTTCCGGAAAAGTCCGGCTTGTTTGAAGCCACGGTGCGCAGGGTATAGAGATAAGGATCTTCAACGGACCATTCTCGGGCGTTTTCCACCACCAGCGTGCATATTTTGCTGTTTTCAGTTCTCGCCACCACGTTTCCACCTGCATCAAGAAGCTCGTTGCAGACGAAGGCTTCACCTGTCGTGGCTACTTCAACGGCAAGCTGATACTTCCCATCCGTATAGGCTTGCAGAGTCTTCACTCCGTGGGGCTTGATTGCCGTCGGAGGCGTCTTAATCAGGAATACATTGCGGTAGATGCCGGCTCCTTCATAATACCAGCCTTCTTCCAGGGAGGCGTCGCAGCGGACGGTTATGATGTTTTTCTGCCCGTAGTCCAGATAGTCCGTAAGGTCGTAAACCTGCTGGAGATATCCGTCCTGACGGCCTCCAAGATAAAAACCGTTGCAGAAAACCTGCGAGTTCCTGAATATGCCTTCAAATTCAATGAGAATCCGTTTTCCCTTGTCCTCTGCCGGGACATCGAATACTTTTCTGTACCAACCCACTGAATTCTGGGGATACTTCCAGCCAATGCATTTGTAGCCGTGGCTGTGCGATGCTTCCTTGCTGTACGGCAGGTCCACCACCCAGTCGTGCGGGAGGCTTACTTTTTGCCAGGCGCTGTCGTCAAAGTCCAGCATTATCGGACCCTTGTTATGGCCATTGGCCTGGGCCTTTGCAATATAGGTGAAGTATTCGGTACCGTGGGTGTAATCGGCCTGCATTGAAGAGGCGTCACCCTTGGAGAACATCCATCCGTTGTTGAAAAGGATGGATGTCAGAAGGATGGCAAGTATATTCATTTCTATTTCTTTTCCAGATAAAGGACACGGCTTGACCAGTCTGAACGTCCGGCTGCAGGCTTGTTTACGTATGGTATTTCAAGCCCTTCTTCCATAAGGAAGCGTCCCGTGAAACTTTTCCCTTCGATTGCAAGAGGCTTCACATCTATGCAGTTGAGTTCCTTTATGGTATAGACGGCTTCCGGATCAAGTCCGTTCATCCTGACGCGAGGGAAGTGCTCGTCATAGAAATTGGCAATCTTCCACCAGTAATATACGGCCTTGTCCTTTTCGGGGCTGACGTACATCATTGACGCCATTCCGAGTCCGTCGTAAGGAGAGATCAGGCGGTACTGGTCACCGAACTGGACGATAGGACGGATCTGCTTGTACTGGGCGATGGCCTTGCGGCAGAGGTCTTTCTCTTCCTCCGTCATATTCTTCGGCTGAATCTCCATTCCGAGGCGTCCGCTCATCGCCACGTCAATCCTGTATTTGAGGGATGTCGTGCGGTGAACTGTATGGTTTGGCGTGGCGCTTATGTGTGAGGCCATGGCGATGGCTGGGAAGAAATATGAGGTTCCCCACTGCATATAGATTCTCTGGAGGGCGTCGGTATTGTCGCTTACCCAGAATTCGTCGAACCAAGGCAGGATTCCCCAGTTGGCACGTCCTCCGCCGCTGGCGCAGGCCTGTATCGTAAGGTCAGGATACTTGGCGCGTACCCTGTCGCAGACAGCGGCAAGACCTCTCATATAAGCTACGCCGAGGTGACTCTGGCGCTTCAGATACTGGCTTCCGTGCGCCCTGATGTTCATGTTTGCGTCCCATTTGATATAGTCGATGTCCGGATTCTCAGTCATAAGGTCGTCCACGACCTTGAACACGAAGTCTTGAACTTCAGGATTGCTCATATCCAGAACGAGCTGCGTACCTCCGCGGCCATAGACAAGGTCTCTGTTTTCAGCCTTGAGCACCCAGTCCGGATGCTTCTCGTAGAGTTCGCTGACCGAATTCGTATATTCCGGTTCAATCCAGATTCCGAATTTAATGCCCTTGTCGGCTGCGGTCCTTACCAGCCAGCCTATTCCGTTTGGCAGTTTCTTCCTGTCCACTACCCAGTCTCCGAGGGATGAAGTGTCTTTTGTCCTGGGATACTTGTCTCCGAACCAGCCGTCGTCCATTACAAAAAGTTCTCCTCCCATCGATGCTATGTCATCCATCATCTGGGCCATACCTTCTTCGTTGATGTCGAAGTAAACGCCTTCCCAGCTGTTGAGAAGAACCTTCCTCTCCCTATCGCCGTGCATCATCTTATATTTGCGGCCCCATCTGTGGAAGTTGCGGCTCGCACCTCCGAGACCTTCTTCGGAATAGGTGAATGCCAGTTCCGGGGTAGTGAAGGTTTCCTTGGATTCAAGATAATACTGTGCGTTCTCAGGACAGATGCCGGCGAGGAAATGATGGAAGTCATCGTCATTGGTCTTGAACACGAGTTCATAGTTTCCGCCCCAGCATAGGGCTGCTCCTATGACTCTTCCCTGGCTCTCCTGAGGCTTTCCGTCAAGGGAAATCATAACCTCGGAGTGGGATGTATGGGAGTTGCGGGCTCCGTCGATGTTCTTTATGACCTTGTATCCTCTGGTGAGCTTTTCCGTGCAGACCCTCCCTTCATT
Organism: uncultured Bacteroidia bacterium; assembly: GCA_902795785.1. GTDB lineage: Bacteria > Bacteroidota > Bacteroidia > Bacteroidales > UBA932 > Cryptobacteroides. The sequence goes on from CADBMK010000153.1 coordinate 8,174, forward strand.
TGCCCATGTTCCGTAGAGGGATGAAATCCAGACGTCTCCGACTCTTACCGGAAGGACTCCTGAAAGGTATTTTGTAAGGACCACCGTCTTTTTCTCCCGGTTTGTAATCTCAGTCCAGGTGGAAATCATATCCTGGTCCTTGTAGGACTTGTAATTGATCTTTACCGTGAAAGGGTAGTGAGCGTCCTTGGTGAGGATGCTGAGTATCTCTCCTCCTTCCCAGGCCTTTCTCTCCACCCCCTCTACCCTCAGGTCAAGAGTCATGTTGCCGTCTGCGTGGGTGACTGCAAGGGCACATTCTTCAGTTCCCGCCAGTCCATAGGCAGGGTAGGCGTTCTGGCTCTTCCATCCGGCGTCCTTGAGGGACGCGGCCTCGTCGGGAGTTAGAAGTGAACCATAATGCAGAATCTTTGGCGCTTTACCTTTTTTTGCTTCCAGAACCAGCGAAGTCTTGCCGGTGGTGAGCAATTCCTGAGCGGAAACTGCTCCCCCGAGGAGGAGCAGTGCCGCTATGCTTACGAGTATTTTCCTCATATTACTATAGTGTTACTTTTACTGTGTGGTTTCCCTTTGAATATGGAATTTTCCTGCCTTCAACAGGCTTGCCGTCAACTGCCATCGAGTAGGTTCCCGTTCTTTCAATATCAATTTCGTAGCGGGCGTCCCTGAATGAGCGGCTTACCTTGAAACCCTTCCAGTCTTCCGGAATGCAAGGATCGACGATAAGACCGTCATAATCAGGCTTGATTCCGAGGATGAACTGGCTTATCGTGTACCAGTTCCAGGCTGCAGTTCCGGTGAGCCAGCTGTTCTTTCCCTCGCCAGGCTTCGCGGCATCCTTTCCGGCTACCATTTGACAATATACGAAAGGTTCCACTTTATGCAAAGCCTGATCTTCGATAAATGCCGGGCAGATCTTGCGATAATGTTCCCAGGCATCCTCGGGTCTGCCGGCAAGGACTTCACCTATTATCACCCAAGGATTGTTGTGACAGAAGATTCCGGCGTTTTCCTTATATCCGGCCGGATAGGTGGAAATTTCTCCGTATTCGATGTAGTATTTCGTGAAAGCCGGGTTGTTGAGCACGATTCCGTGTTTGCAGTCAAGTCTCTCCTTCACTGAGTCGAGGGCCGCATCTACCATGCCTTCCTCGGCTCCGATCCTGGCCATCGTACACCAGCCCTGGCTTTCGATGAAGATCTTACCTTCTTTGTTTTCGTCGCTTCCAACCTTGTTTCCAAAGAAGTCGTAAGCTCTGAGGAACCATTTTCCGTCCCAGCCATATTTCTTCACGGCTTCAGTCATCTTCCTGACCTCGTTTTCTACTCTCTCCGCTTCCTTTTCCTTCTTCAGGAATTTGCAGAGGTCTGCATAATCCTGACCGCAGACTACGAACTGGCCGGCAATCATAAGGGATTCAGCCTTGCTGCCCTCAGTCTTGTTCTCAGTAGTCTGGAACGATTCATTAGGATCGTTGGAGAAGCAGTTGAGGTTGAGGCAGTCGTTCCAGTCCGCCCTTCCGATAAGTGGCAGTCCGTGGGGACCGAGATTATTTATCACGTGGTTGAAGGATACCTTGAGGTGTTCCATAAGGCTGACCTCCGATCCCGGTTTGTTGTCAAATGGAACGGGCTCGTTCAGGATGCTGAAGTCACCGGTCTCCTTGAGATAGGCCACGGTTCCGAAAATGAGCCAGAGAGGGTCGTCATTGAAACCGCCTCCGATACCGTTGTTTCCTCTTTTCGTCAGAGGCTGGTACTGGTGGTAGCATCCTCCGTCAGGGAACTGAGTCGATGCTATGTCGATGATTCTCTGCCTTGCGCGGTCAGGAATCTGATGGACGAAGCCCACGAGGTCCTGGTTGGAATCGCGGAAACCCATTCCGCGTCCGATGCCGCTCTCGAAGAAGGACGCGCTTCTTGACATATTGAAGGTGACCATGCACTGATATTGATTCCAGATGTTGACCATCCTGTCCAGTTCAGGCTTGTCAGTCTTCACATTGAAGCGCCCTAGAAGATTGTTCCAGTATTTTGCGAGAGCCTCAAACGCGTCTTCCACCTTATTGGCCGTGTTGAACTTTGAGATAAGTTCGTAGGCTCTGGTCTTGTTGAGACTTCCGTCCGGATTGAATTTCTCGTCCTGAGGGTTTTCCACATATCCGAGAAGGAAGATAAGTTCTTTCGATTCTCCCGGTTGGAGACTGAGGTCGATCCTGTGTGAGGCAATTGGACTCCATCCGTGTGCGATGCTGTTGCCAGATGTTCCTGCAAGGACGTTCTGAGGCTCGTCAAAACCGTTGTACAGGCCGATGAAAGTCTCCCTGTCCGTGTCGAAACCGTCAATTGTTCCGTTTACGGTGTAGAAGGCGAAGTGATTCCTGCGTTCCTTGTATTCTGTCTTGTGATAGATTGAAGAGCCTTCGACCTCGACCTCGCCGGTGGAGAAGTTTCTCTGGAAATTCTCCATATCGGTCTCGGCATTCCACAGACACCATTCCTCGAAAGAATAGAGTTTTATCTCCTTCTTTTCCGAGGTCATGTTCGTGAGCGTGACCTTCTGAATCTCAACCCATTCTCCCAGAGGGACGAAGAAGAGCACACTGGCCTTGATACCGTCTTTCTTTCCGGTTATTCTCGTGTAACCCATACCATGACGGCACTCGTATTCATCGAGCTTCGTCTTGCAAGGCTTCCAGGATGGAGACCAGACCTTCCCGCCGTCGTTGATGTAGAAATACCTTCCGCCATTGTCCATAGGAACGTTGTTGTAGCGGTAGCGGGTAATCCTGCGGAATTTAGCATCACGGCAGAAACTGTATCCTCCTGCTGTCTGGGAAATCAGTGAAAAGAAACTCTCGTTACCGAGATAGTTGATCCATGGCCATGGTGTTGCGGGGTCGGTAATCACGTACTCCTTAGCCGCATCGTCATAGTGGCCGTATACTTTTGACATATTACTTAGAGTTGTTAATCCAGTTCTTTACGAGTTTGCCCCAAGGCTTGATCTGTTCCTCTGTCCAGCCTCCTTCGGAAGCGGCGTCAGGAGTAAGCATCGAGCAGGTTTCATCTTTGTCGGAAATGCTCCAGGCCATCATGCTGATACCTTTTTCTGTGGCCCAGTCGCTGTATACGTTCCAGGCTTCCTCGTCAAGAACGCCGTTTCCGTCAGCCTCGCAGCCTGCACATTCTGAAATGAAGATAGGAAT
>CADBMK010000154.1 GCA_902795785.1 uncultured Bacteroidia bacterium
AACAGAAGCTACGGCGAGAACTCAGGCGAGCGCAGGAGCTTCAATGGAAACAATTCAGGTGAGCGCAGAAACTTCAGAAACAACAACAATTCAGGTGAACGCAGAAGCGGCTTCAACTCAAACCGCAGGAGTTTCGGCGCATCAAGGAACAACAACGGTTACGGAAACAACCGCGGAGGCTTCGGCGGAGGTCGCAAGTACCAGGGCAGAGGCAACCAGGGTGGTTTCAAGAAGAAAAAGAACGACTATCAGTTCGGAGCGGCTGCCGAGGCCGGAATCGACGAGATGCTCAGCAGAAGACCTATACCTCAGGCTCCTGTATACTCTGACAACGACATGGTTCCAACAGAGATCAAGGAGGAGGTACGTCTCAACAAGTACATCGCAAATTCAGGTATATGCTCACGCCGCGAGGCTGACCAGTATATCCAGGCCGGTGTAGTCACTGTCAACGGCAACGTCGTTACCGAACTCGGTACCAAGGTCAACGTCCTCAATGACGACGTACGCTTCAACGGCGAGCGTCTCAAGGGCGAGGAGAAGGTTTACATCGTAATGAACAAGCCGAAGGGATATGTAACCACAGCAAGCGATCCTCACGCAGAGAAGACCGTCATCGACCTTCTCAAGGGCGTTTCAGCAAGGGTATTCCCGGTAGGCCGTCTTGATAAGAACACCACAGGAGTCCTTATGTTCACAAACGACGGTGAAGTTGCCGAGAAACTCACACACCCTTCATACGACAAGAAGAAGATTTACCAGGTTATCCTTGACGCTCCTCTCCAGGAAGAGCACTACAACAAGATCAAGGAAGGTATCTCCCTCAACGACGGTGAGATCAAGGCTGACGAGCTCGAGTACATCGACGCTTCTGACAAGAGGAAGCTCGGTATCGAGATTCACTCAGGCAAGAACCGTATCGTGCGCCGTATTTTCGAATCCCTCGGTTACGAGGTAAAGGCCCTCGACCGCGTTTACTTCGCAGGTCTTACAAAGAAGGGTCTTCAGAAGGGAGAATGGAGATATCTCACCGCTGGTGAAGTCAACGTTCTCAGAATGGGCGCTTACGTTTAAAATAATTCCCGAATGAGCGGACAAAAGGAACATAGAGCCGGTTTCGTAAACATCATAGGCAATCCTAACGTCGGAAAATCGACTCTTATGAACGCCCTCGTGGGCGAGAAGCTGTCGATCGTTACCGACAAGGCGCAGACGACAAGACACAGGATCATGGGAATCGTCAACACCGACGACTACCAGATTGTGTACTCGGACACGCCGGGAATCCTGAAGCCTAACTACAGGCTCCAGGAGAATATGATGAACTTCGTCGACACAGCCATCGGCGATGCCGACATCATCCTCTATGTAACCGATGTCGTCGAAAAGGGCGACAAAAATGCCGAATACATCGAGAAACTGAGCAAGATTGACTGTCCGGTAGTACTTGTGCTGAATAAAATCGACACAAGCACTCAGGACAAAGTCATCGCTCTTATGCAATGGTGGAAAGAAAAGCTGCCAAAGGCTGAAATCATTCCGGCTTCGGCTCAGGAGAAGTTCAACGTGGAGACCATAATGGACGCCATCGTAGAGAAACTCCCGGTATCTCCGCCATGGTTCGACAAGGACCAGTTTACGGACAAGAACCTCAGGTTCTTTGCATCCGAAATCATCAGGGAGAAGATTCTCAGGAATTACTCCCAGGAAATCCCTTACAGCTGTGAGGTTGTGGTGGAAGCCTTCAAGGAAGGAGAAGACCGCTACGACATAAGTGCCGTAATCTACGTGATGAGGGATTCACAGAAAGGTATAATCATTGGCAAGAAAGGTGCTGCCATAAAGAAGCTTGGTACCGAATCAAGGATCGAGATGGAAGATTTCTTCCAGAAGAAGGTTTTCCTTCAGCTCTATGTCAAGGTTGACGAAGGCTGGAGAGAAAGTCGCAGGGAACTCCGCAAATTCGGCTACGAAGAATAATCAGGAGGATAATAATGAGCGAGGAAAACGAATGGGTGGATGGCAATCCGGAAGATGACGAGAAAGTCGTTGACGGTGAGGTGTCATCCGGACGCTTCGACAGGTTGCTTGATGGCGACAGCAAGAAATTCAAACTCTCATCGATGTTCAAGGACTGGTTCCTTGACTATTCGTCTTACGTAATACTTCAGAGAGCCGTTCCGCACATCGTGGACGGTCTGAAGCCTGTACAGAGGCGTGTGCTTCACGCAATGTACAAGATGGACGACGGCAGCTACACCAAGGTTGCCAACATCGTGGGACAGGCGATGCAGTACCACCCTCACGGTGACGCATCCATACTCGGAGCACTCGTACAACTCGGTCAGAAAGGCTATCTCATTGACTGCCAGGGTAACTGGGGTAACATCCTCACAGGTGACGGCAACGCCGCACCGCGATACATCGAGGCAAGGCTCAGCAAATTTGCCAAGGAGGTTCTCTTCGACCCGAAGGTCACCAACTGGATGACATCATACGACGGACGAAACCAGGAGCCTACAGAGCTTCCGGTCCGCTTCCCTCTGCTTCTTGCGCAGGGAACGGAAGGTATCGCCGTAGGTATGGCCTCCAAGATTCTTCCTCACAACTTCAACGAACTCCTGGACGCATCCGTAGCCATCCTCAAGGGCAAGGATTACACAATCTATCCTGACTTCCCTACCGGAGGCTATGCGGACTGCTCAAAATACCTGGACGGAAAGCGAGGCGGAGTTATCAAGGTAAGGGCAAAGATTGACAAAATCGACAAGAACACCATCAGTATTACCGAGGTCCCTTACGGCAAGACGGCTTCCATCCTCATCGATTCAATCCTCAAGGCAAAGGACAAGGGTAAGATTAAGATCAAGAAGATCGAGGACATGACAACCGACAAGGTTGAGATTGTCATCCACCTTCCTAACGACGTGTCTCCGGACAAGACCATTGACGCGCTCTACGCGTTCACGGACTGTGAGACCAGCATCTCCCCTAACGCCTGCGTCATCAAGGACAACAAGCCTCAGTTCCTCAGCGTAAAGGACATCCTCGAATACGATACCTTCCATACAAAGGATCTTCTCGGACGCCAGCTCCGCATCAAGCTGGATGAACTCGAGAACGAGTGGCACTACGGTTCACTTGAAAGAATCTTCTTCGAGAACAGAATCTATAAGGTACTGGAACAGGACCAGAAAGACTGGGAAACCCAGATTCAGGAAGTCTTCGACGCAATGAAGGCTTACCAGAAGATGCTCAAGAGGGAAATCGTACTTGACGATATCCTCAAACTGGTGGAGAAGCCTGTGAGGAAGATTTCCAAGTTCGACACCAAGGCCATGGACATCAAGATCCAGGCAATCGAGGACGAGATTAAGGAAGTTCAGGACAAACTTGAACATCTTACAGAATACACTATAGACTGGTTCGAAGGTCTCAAAAAGAAATACGGCAAAGACTTCCCTAGGCAGACGGAAATCACCGCCTTCGAGAACATCGCCGTGACCAAGGTCGTTAACAACAACGCCAAACTCTACGCCAATTACGAGGAGGGCTTCGTGGGCATCGGCCTTAAGAGGGACGAGAACGGAGAATTCGTCTGCGACTGCTCGGACCTCTCGGAGATCATCGTCATTGGAAAGGACGGAAAATACCGCGTCACCAAGGTTTCAGACAAGGCCTTCTTTGGCAAGGACCTTCTCTACGTGGGCGTCTTCAACAGGAATGACGAGCGCACCATCTACAACGTAATCTACCGTGACGGCAAGGAGTATTACTATGCAAAGCGCTTTGCCATTACATCGGTAACACGCGATAAGGAATACGACATCACAACGGGAGCCCCGGGATCAACCATCCTTTGGTTCACGGCCAACCACAACGGTGAGGCCGGTGCAGTCAAGATATATCTCAGACCGAAGCCGAAACTCAAGAAGACATCCTTCGAGTACGACTTCTCAACCCTTATGATCAAAGGCAAGGGCTCAAGGGGTAATCTGGTCACAAAGAACTCAATCCAGAGGATCCAGCTCAAGTCCAAGGGCGTTTCAACCATCGGCGGAAAGGATATTTGGTACGATTCAGACATCCAGAAGCTCAACGATGAAAGCCGCGGAGAGTATCTTGGACAGTTCAACGGAGACGACAAGGTTCTGGCGGTATTCAAGAACGGAACATACTACACCACTTCGTATGATGTAAGCAACCGCTACCAGGGCGACCTGCTCCTGATAGAGAAGCACAATCCTGACAAGACCTTCACCGCCCTCTATTACGACGGAGAGGCCAAGTCATTCTATATCAAACGATTCTCATTCCCGACAAGCGATAATACGCCTGTATCGTTCATCGCTGAAGGAGCCAAGTCTTACCTAGTGGCCATCAGCCAGGACAAGCATCCTCAGTTCATCGTCACCTTCGGAGGCAAATACGCCCACAGGGAGGCTGAAATCTTCGATGCCGAGGAGTTTATCGGCAAGAAGGGTATCACCGCAAAGGGAAAGAAATGCCACGCCTACACGGTCAAGAAAGTCGAGTTCGGAGAGCCGCTTCACAAACCTGAAGACGACATCGTCCCAGAGCCGCAGGAAACCGTCCAGGACGAGGTCATAGATGTAGAAGACATCATCGAGACGCCGATAGAACCTATTGACCTGCCCGATCCGGGGGACATCAACGCCGGCGAGCCGGGCGAGGAACCTACACTCTTCTAAAATGATCATTTCTCTCACAGGTTTCATGGGATGCGGCAAGTCCAGCATCGGCAAAGTCCTGCAGACCAGACTGGGATGCAGGCTTATAGACCTTGACGACTATATCGAGGCAAAAGCCGGAAAGAAAATCCCTGAAATCTTCAAACAATCCGGAGAACCTGCTTTCAGGAAGATGGAAGCCGAGGCTCTCAAGGAGATTATTGACAGCGAGAAGGGCCGGGACACAGTCATCCTTTCCCTCGGAGGAGGGGCAGTAATGACGCCCGAGTGCTTCGACCTTGTCAGGAAGAATACCGAATGCGTCTATCTCAGGGCTACTGTGGACACCCTGGTGGAAACCCTCTCGGGATACGAGGCGCAGAGGCCAATGCTGAGCGGAGATGAAGACCTCAGAACCAAGGTCACAGGCCTGATGGCCAAAAGAGCCTCAACCTACGAGGCCGTGGCCTCCTATATAACAGACATCGACGGCGTCCGCTACGAGGACACCGCCGATGATATTATCAAGCATTTTTCCCTTTAGATTGCGCTGGAAATAGCATTGATGTCCGGCTGCTCGCC
>CADBMK010000155.1 GCA_902795785.1 uncultured Bacteroidia bacterium
ACGGGAACATCACCTATGGATGTGGCGTTTGATTCAAACGGGAATGCTTATGTCCTTGTTCGTGACGGTTCAAAGGCTGTTTTCAAGGCAACCGGATCGGATTTCAGTACCCTTCAGAGTTTTGTGACATTCGACGACGGTCCTTTGGCGATGTGTTTCGATCCTGACGGGAATCTGATTGTGACCACACAGGGATGCCAGGTTATTGGTGTGAAACCATCCGGAGAAACGTTCACCGTTTCCGGCGTACGTAATGCAAAGGCCGATTCATGCGGAGAGCCTGGTCAGCCGCTCACGGCAAAATTTGGATCAAACCTCTTCGGCCTTACTGTTGACAAAGAGGGCAATATTTATGTTGCAGACGATTCTTTCAAGGTAATCAAGCTTATTGCCCGTGGCAAGAACGGTTATACCGATGCTGTTGTCAGCACCGTTGCCGGCACGTCAGGACAGTCCGGAAAAACTGACGGAGTGGGCACAGCCGCCCTCTTTAATTCTCCTGGTGAACTCCGTATGGACCCGTCCGGGACCAGACTCATAGTAACCGAGTATAATGCTTTTACCATTCGTGAAATTCAGATCAAGTAGATAAAATGAAAAGAATACTATACATACTGCTTACGCTGTTTGCCCTTTCTTCCTGCACTCAGGATAAGTATGAGGCTCACGTCACGGATCTCAGACTGGTCTCCGTAGACCCTAAGAACGGATATCCGGGCGATCTTGTCACTCTTCTGGGTAGAAATTTCTCCACAGAGGTTTCAGAGAATACAGTCAAGGTGGGAGGTGTCCGTGCCAGGGTTCTTGAGGCGTATAAGGATAAACTCCTTGTTATCATGCCGGAAAACGAGCCGGGAACCTATACCTTCTCTGTGGAGGCGCCTTCCGGTGCGGCAGAGGGACTTGATTTCAATTACCTCAGGATCCCTGACAAGGAATATCTGGTTTCTACAATCGTGGGCCAGCAGGGTGTCAGGAAGTGCGTTGACGGCGTTGGTACCGGAGCCACCACATATATGCCTACCGGCATCAATAAGGCTCCGGACGGCACCCTCTGGTTTACGGACCGTGGCGGATGCAAGATCCGTCATATAGCCAAGGATATGACAGTCACCACGGAAGCGGAGATTGCCGAAGCCGGTTCCGCTCCATGGCAGGGAGCCTTCGATGCGGACGGAAATTATTGGTACAATGACAAGGCAAAAGGCAAGCTCTATCGTTTCAATCCTTCTTCGCGAAAGAACGATGTAATGGCGACGGGCCTCAATAACCCTATGAATGTGGCAATCGGACCGGACAATGCCGTTTATGTAGCCTGCCGAAATGAGAAGAAGGTGTATCGCTTTGACCCTGTCACGATGGACAAATCCCTGTACGCGGAGATCCCGGACGGCGGACCTTCATGTATTGGATTTGACCCTAAAGGGAACCTTGTGGTGGCTGTCCACAACGGTTATCGCCTGATTTCCATCGCATCTGACGGAACGCAGACTACGATTCTTGGAAACGGGGAAAAGACCGGCGATGTTCTCAACTGTCTTGGATTTGATTTTGCTTCGGATGGAACCCTTTATGTGTCAGACGCATCTTTACATTGCCTTAAGAAGGTTGTTCCTGATCCGGACGGAGATTATTCCAAAGGTACGGTTGAGACCGTGGTTGGCGGAACCAAGGGCTATGCGGACGGAAAGGGGCTGAATGCCAAGTTCAATGAGCCTGACGGCGTCCTTGTGTATGACGAGAGCACGATTTACGTCTGTGATGTTCAGAATTGTTTGATCAGAAAGATAGTAATCAAGTAAAATGAACAGTATAAAACTTCTATTTGTAGCTGTAACTGCGTTGGTGGCGGCCTGCTACCCAAAAGAAGACAAGGAGGCAAAGTCGGAGAACTTCCGTCTTCTTTACTGGAACATCCAAAACGGAATGTGGGATGGCCAGGATGATAATTATGGACGTTTTGTGGATTGGGTGAAAACTCAGGATCCGGATGTATGCGTATGGTGTGAAGCCCGTACCATCTACTATAACGGAACCAGGGATAAGATGCCTGTCGAGGAAAAATATCTTGTGGACCACTGGCCTGAACTTGCAAACAGATATGGCCACAGATATGTCTATCTGGGAGGAATGAGAGACAACTATCCTCAGGTAATTACATCAAAGACTCCAATTGAGGGTATGGCTCAGATTACCGGAGCGGAGCCGGACAGCGTAGTGGCCCACGGCGCTGTCTGGGCCCGTGTCACGGTGGCAGGAAAGACTCTCAATCTGGTTGGAATTCATACCTGGCCTCATCAGTATGCGTTCGACGCAGTGGATAAAGAGGCGTCAAAGGCTGCCCACGGCGGAGATGAGTACAGAAAACGTGAAGTGGAATATGTAGTAAACCATACAATCGGGAAGGAGAAGGGAGGCAACTGGCTTATGATGGGTGACTTCAACTCCCTTTCCCGTACGGACAATGCCCTGTATGGATTGCCGGCTGATGACCCTAGGTTCCAGGCACAGGATTTTATCCATAATAAGACACCTTATTGGGACATTATCAAAAGACGCAATCCGGAGGATGTCATTGTCTCCACCATCGAGAATACCAGATACGATTATGTGTTCTGTACACCGGACTTATATCCTTATATCAAGGACGCCCGTATCGTAAAGGATGAATACACCACGCCTGTCAGGGATTCGAAAGTCAGCTTCTGTCACCCATCTGACCATATGCCTGTTATAGTTGACTTCCAGTTTGAGAAATAACCACAAATAACCGAACCACATAAATTAATAACACAATGGAAAGACAGATTTATTTCCACCCGCAATGTAAATGTATTGAAATGCAACTTACCGAAGTCGTTTGTCTGTCAAATCTTTCATCCGGCCAGGGTCTTGAAGACTGGTATGAGGATTCAGAAGGAGAATGGACTGATTGCTAAAATGGAGGGAAGACGTATGAAACACAGAATGATTATCGTGATGGCCGGTCTGGCCGTCCTTGCTCAGGCTTGCAGCAAAGAAGAAACTAACTCTTCCAATGATCTTTTAAAGGGTCAGTCATTGACGGCGGTAATGTCAGAGAATGTCACTAAAACTGCATTTTCCGGAACCACCTTCCTTTGGAAGAAGAATGACAATTTCGTTGTCAGGAGTGACAATGAGAAGGGGTATACCGTGTACACTTATAAGGGCGAAGACTCCGAGGGTCCGGCGACATTCGAGCCAAATACAGGAGATAATCTGGTTTACGGACAGAATTCATTTGCCATTTACCCTGCCAAGGTGAGCGGTACCTATCCAAAAGAAGAGGACGGCTCGTTGAAGGTTGTCCTGAAGAACAATTACAAATGGTTTGAAGGAAACGTTGAGGCTCCTATGCTTGCCAGGGTGGTTGCCGGAGAAGACCTGAAATTCAGGTATCTTGGCGGCGTCCTTAAACTTACCATTAAGAATGTGCCTCCTAAAGCCGCTAAACTTGTTGTCAAGGCTCCCGTTACGGATGAAGCCCTCCTTGGTGAAGGCTATAAGACGTATAAGATTACGGGAATAATGAAGGAAACAAAGGGTTGGACTTCGGCAGAAGGAGGCTTCGGCCAGGAAATCCCGTACGTCCAGTCTTATGCCGAAAAGGAATCGGATTCTTTGACCGTGTCGTTTGAAAACGCCAAACCGGCGCAATTGGCCTCAGAAGAAGGAATGGTAGTCTATGTTCCGCTTCCGGTAGGCCCTGTCGAGAATGGCGGAAAGCACGTTTACCCTAAACTGACTGTCCGTCTTGCTTTTGAAGACGGCTCCACGGTTCCTGGTTCCGGGAGGAACGCCGTGAATGTGCAGGTTGAAAGGGCTCATATAAAGCCGATGCCTCAGATTGCACTTACAAGATATAAGCTGACCACCCTGATCGGATCGGCCGGAAGGGCAACTAACACAAGCTCTCATGTCGACGGCACTTTCTCCGTGGCAAAACTGTACGCCCCAAGAGGAATTGCGTTGATTTCGGACAGCAAGGCCGTAGTCTGTGACCAGAATGATGCCGTAATGTTTGTCGATCTCGCGCAGGAAACAGTGGAGAAGGTCTCTTACAATACAATCTCAACCACTGCCGTACCTTGGGGCTGCACATACCATAACGGGGTTCTGTATATCGTAGATAAATCCCAGGGACGATTGTATTCTTGTTCAGATGTAGATGGCTCAAAGACAATCTCTTATACAAATGTCTCCACTGGTAATTACTCTCCTATGTCAATCCGCTTCAGCGGCGATGATGCCTATGTGGTGATTCGCGATGCTTACGGCCTTTTCAAGTATGCTGGTGGCATTTCAGGCACAAAGACAAAAATCTGCAATTTCCAGATTGACGGGAAAAACGTCAAGCCTATAGCGTTTACAGTGGCCCCTAATGGCGACTTCATAGTTGCAACGGCAGACAATGGATTCAGACTGTACAAAGTTCCTGCAGCAGGCGGCACGCCTGTAGCTGTGGCCGGTACCGGAACCAAGGCGACCAACTTTTCAACGATGACGGACGGACCTGTTTCGTCTGCAACGTTCTCGGCAAACGTATATGGTCTTGCCTATGATGGCTCTGGCAATCTTTACGTGGGTGATCAGTTTGCCATCAGGAAGATTACTTTCGGCGCATCCGGAAGAGAATGGGAAGATGCGGTCATCACTACGATAATCTCCAATGGATCATCTAAGCCGAAGGATGGCTATGGAGCGGATGCGGCTGTAAACGTGGTTGGAGACATGGCCTTCAACAGCGACTACTCGAAATTATATATTACTGATCAGACCTCAGGCCGTGTATCGGTAATGACTATAGAATAAGAATGAAAAAACTATTATCCGTACTGGCGGCAGTTTTTATGCCGCTGGTACTTATTCAGGCGCAGGACTACAGGTATGTAGAGGCGTCTGACTTGACGCTCACGGGCAAGGTGTTCCCGGGAACGCCCTGCCCATATAACAGAATGGACACTTCAAGATTCCATGGCTTCACCTCTGAAGAGGTATCTTTACTTATGGAGTCTGCAGGAATCGCCGTCGCTTTCAGGACGGACTCTCCTTCCATCAGGGTTCTGCCTAAATACGTCCGCCCATATTTCGGCGGGGGAACAACCGGCTTCTCCGGAAGAGGGTTCGACCTGTATATACGTAAGGACGGGAAATGGCTGTGGGCCGCTTCCGGGCTTCAGGGTGACAAGACCCTGGATAAACCTGTCAATCTTATAAAAGATATGGACGGGACGGTCAAGGAGTGCCTGCTTTATCTGCCGGTAAGAAGCGAGGTATCATCTGTTAAAATCGGAGTGGAAGACGGCAAAATGCTTGAGGCCGCGGAGAATCCGTTCAGACACAGGATAGCGGTTTTCGGCTCAAGTTTTACGCATGGGGCATCGACGTCAAAGGCTGGAATGGCTTACCCAAGTATATTGTCTCGCGAAACAGGAATTCAGTTCCTGAATCTTGGTGTAAGCGGCCGCTGCAGATTGCAGGATTACTTTGCTGCGGCCCTTGCCGAAGCCCCGGATGTCGATGCCTTTTTATTTGACACATTTTCCAATCCCACACCGGAGGAAATAGAAGCCAGGCTTTTCCCTTTTATTGAGGCAATGAGGGCGGCTCATCCCGGGAAACCTCTGATTTTTCAGCAGACCATTTATCGGGAACGCAGGAATTTCAACATTCAGGCTGATGAATATGAGAGGAAGAGGATGGAAACCGTAGCCAGGCTAATGAAAGAAGCCTGCAGGAAGTACTCTGACGTTTATTTTATCACAACCACAAACGCAACTTCCAAGGACCATTACACGTCAGTTGACGGTACCCATCCGGGTGATTACGGCTATACACTCTGGGCTCGCAGTGTCCGCAAGCCGATACTTCGCATCTTAAAGAAATACGGAATTCGATGAAGAAATACAGTTTAATCCTTGCTTTTGCCCTTGCGGCTTTTGTTGCAAATGCACAGGTCGTTTCGCAGGAACATATTGACAGGGCCGCAGAACTGGTGCGGCAGATGACGCTGGAAGAAAAGATAGCCTTAATCAGCGGCCACAAGGATGGTTTCTATATGGCACCCGTCCAAAGGCTGGGTATCCCGGAAATCAGGATGGCAGATGGCCCGCAGGGTGTCAGGAATGATACCAAAAGTACGCTTTACGCCTGTGGCGTGGCGGCGGCCGCTACCTGGAACCCAGACCTGGTGCGTGAGATGGGCGTGGCTCTTGGCCAGGATTCAAGGGCCCGAGGCGTGCATATCTTGCTTGGCCCCGGTGTTAATATCTGCAGGAGTCCATTGTGCGGAAGAAACTTTGAATACATGGGTGAAGACCCTTTCCTGGCTTCTGAGATGGCAGTGGCCTATATAGAAGGAGTGCAGTCCCAGGGGGTAATGGCCACGGTGAAACACTTTGCCCTGAACAATCAGGAATATGACCGTCACCACATCAATTCCATCGCGGATGAGAGGACGATGAATGAAATCTATTTCCCTGCATTCAAGGCTGCCGTTGAGCGTGCTCACGTGGGCTCCGTGATGACGAGCTACAACCTTGTAAATGGCGTGCACAGTTCGGAGAATGCTTTTCTCATTCAGGAGACCCTTAGAGGAAAATGGAAATTCCAGGGATTCACAATGAGCGACTGGACCTCCACATACTGCCCGATCGGCCTGATGCAGAACGGCGTGGATGTAGAGATGCCGCGCGGGTTCTG
>CADBMK010000156.1 GCA_902795785.1 uncultured Bacteroidia bacterium
CCTGTTCTCCAGCCTGTCAACCTCAGGGATCCTGAATTCCTCGAGGCTCTCAAGGCCTGGAAGGCGGATTTGTTCGTGGTTGTGGCATTCCGTCTGCTTCCTGAGGAAGTATTCACCATGCCGCCTCTTGGAACATTCAATCTCCACGCAGCCCTCCTTCCTCAGTACCGCGGTGCAGCCCCTATCAACTGGGCCGTCATCAACGGTGAGAAGATTACCGGTGTCACCACATTCATGCTTGACAAGGGAATGGATACAGGTGGTATCATGCTCCGTCAGGAATGCAGGATTTCAGACACCGACACTGCCGGAACCATCCACGACAAGCTTATGGAAATCGGAGCCGACCTCGTCCTCCAGACAACTCAGGGAATCATAGAAAAGAATATCGAGACCCGTACCCAGAGGAGCTTCATCCAGGGTCTGGAAGTCCTTAAGCCGGCGCCTAAGATCACCCGCGAGACCATGCACATCGACTGGACCAAATCTACAAAAGATGTTTATAACCTTATCCGCGGTCTCAGCCCATATCCTGCAGCCTATACCGAGATCTCAAAGGACGGCGGCGAGCCTGTCCAGATGAAAATCTTTGAGACAGAGAAGGTTGAGATGAATAATTGTGAGCCTGGCAAGCTGATTTCCGACGGAAAATCTTATATTTACATCTGTACGGGTGACGGAGCCCTTTCAATAAAGGAACTCCAGATATCCGGAAAGAAGAGAATGGATGTAAAGACCTTCCTTCTCGGCTTCCGTGACATAGAGAACTACAAGACCATTTAATTTAAATCCCTAATAATGTTGAAGAAAGCGCGTATCGTCTCTGCGACGATTTTCTTCATCCTTATTACGCTTCTGTTCCTGGACCACACGGGAACGCTTAAGGCGTACGTAGGATGGATGGCAAAGATTCAGTTTCTGCCGGCCGTACTGGCCGCAAATACAGGCGTAGTCATCGCCTTGATTCTTGTCACCCTGATATTCGGACGAATCTACTGCAGCGTCGTCTGCCCTATGGGCGTCCTTCAGGACATCATTTTTGCCGGGAAGAGAAAAGCCGTCAAAAAGGCCAGGATGCAGCAGTCCTATTCCAAAGAGAAGAAGGTTCTGCGCTATGGCGTCTTAATCCTGTTCATCATCCTGATGGTTGCCGGAGTCAATTCCGTAGCCATTCTGATAGCGCCATACAGCGCTTACGGAAGAATCGTCAGCAGCATCTCTCATCCCGTAATGCCGGTTGCGGCAATAGCTGCGGTCACCCTGGTGGTCATTGTGGCTCTCGCCCTTCACGGAGGACGAACCTGGTGCAACACCATCTGCCCTGTCGGCACAATACTCGGATTCTTCTCACGCTTTGCAATCTTCCGCATAATGATTGACACGTCAAAGTGCGTCAAATGCCATTACTGCGAGAAAAGATGCAAGGCCAGCTGCATTGATATCGAAAACCAGAAAATAGATGCAAGCCGGTGCGTAAACTGCTTCGACTGCATCGACAACTGCAAACTCAACGGATTAAAATACGGCTTTGCCTACAGAAGCAAAGAAAAAACCAACGAAGAACATAAAAAGTCAACCCCGGACAAGGGAAGGCGCGCTTTCCTTGTGGGCTCAGTGATACTGGCCGGAACAGTAACGGCAAGGGCACAGGAAAAGCATCTTGACGGAGGCTTGGCCGAGGTTCTTCCAAAGACCGAACCGGAAAGGGATGAGAGGATTACCCCTCCGGGCTCACGCAGCCATAAGGAATTCTATTCAAAATGTACAGCCTGCCAGCTCTGCATCACCCAGTGTCCTAATCACGTGCTCAAGCCGAGCACGGACCTGAAGCACCTGATGCAGCCGGTAATGAGTTATACGGACGGATACTGCCGTCCTGAGTGTACCGTCTGCTCGGACGTATGTCCTGCAGGAGCCATACTTCCAATAACCCGGGAGGAAAAGACGGTTACAAAGATCGGTCTGGCCAAGGTTAATCCGGAGTTATGTATCAGCTGCGCCCACTGCGCCGTCAGGTGTCCAGCCCACGCAATCAGGATGGTAAAGGGCATTCCTGCCGTCAATGAAAGCAAGTGTATCGGTTGCGGACAGTGTGAGAATCTCTGTCCTGTAAGGCCAATAAGCGCCATCGCGGTAAGCGGATACAAGGTTCATAAAACAGAAGAATAAAGGAGGAATTGATATGAAGAAGATTGACAGAAGAAAATTCCTCAAAGTGACAGGCGTGGCCGCAGGTACGGCCGCACTGGCTTCAGCCTGCGCTCCTAAGAAAGTAAAGAACACGGGCGAAAACGGTGAGATGGAGTATCGCATCAACACCAACAACGGGGACAAGGTCTCCCTGCTTGGCTACGGTTGTATGCGATGGAAGATGATCAAGGACGCTGACGGAAAGGAAATCATAGACCAGGAAAGCGTCAACGAACTTGTGGACTACGCCATTGAGCACGGAGTGAATTATTTTGACACGTCTCCGGTTTACCTCCAGGGTCAGTCAGAGACCGCTACTGGAATAGCCCTTGCACGCCATCCGCGCGAGTCCTATTTCCTGGCCACCAAACTCTCCAACTTCGGCATCTATACCAAGGAGCAGTCCTTGAAGATGTACTACGATTCCTTCAAGGAGCTCCACACCGACTATTTTGACTATTACCTTCTCCACTCCATCGGAAGAGGAGGAGACCATGCTTTCAATGAAAGATACGTGGACAACGGAATCCTTGACTTCCTGCTGGAAGAAAGGAAGGCCGGAAGAATCCGCAACCTGGGATTCTCTTTCCACGGCAATCAGGAGAACTTCGACTATCTCCTTGGACTGCACGAAAAATACCACTGGGATTTCATCCAGATAGAGATGAACTACATCGACTGGCGTCACGCTGACGGTGTCAGGAATGTCAACGCCGAGTATCTCTACGAGAAGATTGCAGCCCTTGACATACCTATAATTATAATGGAGCCTCTTCTTGGAGGAAGGCTTGCCAGCCTTCCGGATAATATAGCGGACAAGCTCAAGGAGAGAGAGCCACAGAAATCCCTCGCGTCCTGGGCGTTCAGGTTCGTAGGTTCATATCCAAAGGTTCTCTGCATCCTTTCAGGTATGACATACCGCTCAGACCTGGAAGACAACGTGGATACATTCACCAATTTCAAGCCACTTACCGGCGAGGAAAAGGATTTTCTGGAGCACATGGCAATCATGTACTCACAGTACCCTATCGTCAACTGCACAAATTGCAAGTACTGCATGCCTTGTCCATGGGGTATAGACATCCCAGGAATATTCAAGCACTACAACACCTGCATCAACGAAGGCATATTCGCAGGAAGCAGGGATGAGTCGGACTATGCGCGAAACAAGAGGAAGTATCTTACATCCTACAACAAGGCCATTCCTACAGTCCGTCAGGCTGATCACTGCATCTTCTGCAGAAAGTGTTTACCAGCCTGCCCTCAAAGCATCAACATACCACGGGAGCTGAAAAGGATCGACGATTACATTGAAAAGCTCAAGCAGGATACCCTGTAACAAACAATGAAGGGTTTTACCTATCACAGGCAAAACCCTTCCAAATAGAGATCGTGGTTAGATGATTTTTACTTAATGCAAGTTATTAAAATATTTTTAAAATAAAACAGAAAAAGGGCAGTTTATTCTGCCCTTTTTTAGAATTTATTTCTAAACATCCTTATTGCCTAAAACTTTAATCCTATTCCGACAAGAGTAGTGCCCTTTAGAGTGTCATTCGCAAGAAGATAAGCAAAGTCAATATAGAGACCGCCGATAGCCAGTCCTGCACCAATCGAAGCAAACGACGGCTGGGCATAAGAGCCGTCTCCGAAATGATAACCACCTCTAAGCGAGAGAATTCCGTCGTATGTATAGCAAACTCCGGCAAGCGAGGCGATGCCATCTTTGAAGCATTTTTCCATCTCAACGTCGGCTGTAAGATTATGCTTTCCAAAATCATGTGACCACAGGCCGCCCACATTAACTGCTGACGCCTGGGAGTACTTCTCTCCGCTGATATCCTCTATCTGGCTTCCAAGGTTCTTCACCCCTGCGCCCAACTTGAAATCTCCAAGTTTCAGCGCTGCATACACAGCCGCAGAAATGCCGTTATAGGATACGTCCGAAGCGTATTTATCCGAAAGATACTGACAGGTGGCACCTACAGAGAAAGACTTTGACAAAGCATATCCGGCACCCAGACCAAACTTCATATTGTTCGGTCTGAAAGAATCGCCGAGACCTCCGCTCGTTGTGTAGGAAGTGATCCTCTCCTTATAATTGCCATATGAACCACCGGCAGCAAGGGCAAGGCGGCCGAACTTGTAAGAGACGCCGAGGTTCACTATGCTTCCGTAAGCATTTGTATTCTGGTATGCAAGGCTTGCGTCCCCGGTAATTGAAGACAAAGGAAGCAGGGCAGCATTTCCGTCTGTTGTCCAGGCAGAAGAGTTTCTGGCTGAAAGAGTTGCACCACCCATCGAATAAGCCACCGGATCGCCCGTCAGCCTAAGGTCGTCAAAAGCAGGCGACTGTGCCGAAAGACTGAAACACGGAGCAATAAGGGCTACGATTGATATAACTATGCTCTTTTTCATAACTCTACTTCTTTATAAACTTAGTTTCATACGTATACACGCCATAGGAGACGACAGCCTTATAAATACCCGGCGCACAGTCAGAGAGAATGACGGTAATAGGCTCGAATGCACTTGAATACCCGCTCGAGCTGGCCACTTCCGTTCCTGATGCGTTATAAATCTTCACAGTTGTAGAGGCTCCGGTCAGTCCCGTCTGGAAAGACACTGTATTTGTCGACGGGTCATACGAAGGTATCACGCCAACGCCTTTTTCCCTGACAAGCACATCGAAAGTAGCTGATGCCGACGCGCCTCTGGCATCTGATGCCTTGACATAGATGTTTCCTATACCATAATCAAGGGCGTAAAGATTGATTGTGTCATTCCTCTTGGAGAAAGAGTATGTAATATTATTAGAGACCCCCACAGAAACGTAATATGTCAGGTCCTCCCCGTCGGCATCTGAGAAATAATTCCCGAGACCAAGAGTCTGCGATGTGAACAGGGACTCGACGAGGATTGGCTTAACCGAAGACACAACAGGTGCGGAATTCTCATTGACCTTGAACGATACCGTTTTCTGTGCAGACAGTCCATAAGAATCTGTTACCGTAAGCGTGAACGAATGGTATCCCGGGTCAAAATCGAGACAGTTAAAAGACACCTTTGCGTACGTCGCCTTATCTGTAAGCAACGTCAAGTTCATATTCTCGGTTACCGAAACGTCAATATTGTCGCCATCAGGATCAGATATCTCGAAGGTGAACTCACCCTGTTCATGCGAGCGGAAAGTTGAATTCTCCGAAGTCAGGTTGATAACAGGTGCGCGATTGGTTAATGTAGTGAAGGTCACAATCGGTGAATTTGCCGAGAATACCAGAGGAGACACATAAGAAACTACGGTAGCGTAATACTTTGTGTGAGGATTCAGGTCGGTCAGTTCAACGGAAATCACATCTCCCACGGCATGATTGCCGGTTGTGGCCTTAATGGACTTTGATGTCAGCAACGAAACCAGATCCGTTCCATAAAAAACACGGAAACCATATACCGGGTCACCGTTGGAATTAGCCGGAATCTTCCAGGAAACCGTAGCCTTGCCGCTGTTTATCTTAGTAGAAGGAGTCTCGGTAACCGGATTTGGAACTGAAGCCGTCTTGTCATGATAATGTACGGCTTCATAGGCATTCACCCTGCCACCGATCTGCGAAGCCTGGTCGACGGCATCAGTGTCCGCCGTGTTAAGCAGGGCCTCAATAAGATCCTCCCTAGTGAATCCCATTCCACCACACTTTGCAACGATAAGCGCGGCAACACCTGATACAAGAGGAGTAGCCTGTGAAGTTCCGGACATATACGCATAATTATTGTCCGCGAAAGCTCCCAAAAGCATCTCATCACGGCTATTGTTCAACACTTCACCGCCAGGGGCGCATATATCGACCCATGAACCATAATTGGAAAACGAAGATTTGGTACCAAGAGGACCAATGGCCCCCACTGCGATACAGCCCTCATAATCAGCAGGATGACCATATGCCCAATTGTCATTTCCAGCGGCAAAGAATACTACGCCACCAGCCATAGGACCTACCTGGGTCGTTCCATCAGCAGACATACCCGCATACTTATTAAAGTAGTCGATGGCAGCTTTCATAGAACTTGAGGTACGGCCATTCTTAGCCTTTTCCTCCGTGTCATAAACGTTTCCCCAGCTGTTATTTGAAATAACTGCACCATGATCTGCGCCCCACTTGACGGCAGCGGCAAAATCAGAGGCGCCATCCAGATCCTCATCCAAATTACCAGAGCTGGAATCTCCGCCTCCTTTAATACGGAATACCTGGGAATTAATAATAGTTGTTCCCTTGATATTCTTACCGGCATTTCCGCCGGCGACACCTGCTATTCCAATCGAGTTGTTGCCAACTCCCGCAATAAGCGACGCCACATTCATTCCGTGGGCCACACTATGGAGAGTGGTACTGTTATCCACAAAATTGTAGCTGTTGGTATAATCAACATTGTCTTTAAGATCAGGATGAGAATAGGACAGACCTCCGTCCACAACATTAACAACCACATCCGGGCTGCCGTAGATACCTTCCTTCCAAAGCGGAAGCACGTTGATGTCCGCTCCTGCCTTATGCAGGGAACTGGTTCCCTCGTTAATTATATACCACTGCTCATTATAATACTTGTCGTTGAAAAAGTAGTTGGTACTCGTGGCTGTCTGCTTAATCTTAGGAACGTCCTCACATATCTCCACCACCGGAAGGTTCTCGATGGTGGCCTGAGCCTTCGTTACAGGAACAGACTTGTCATAAACCAATTTGTACCATCTATGGAGACCCTCCTTACGTGAGCGGGCCTCATAGATTCCGGCATCAGGAAAGAGTCTGGTCATTGAAACCACACCCAGGTCTGCGAGTGAAGAAAGGCTGGTCGCCGCCTTGGTTTTTGCCGCAAGGTCAATTGTATCCGCGCCATTCAAAAGTTTGGCGAAGTCTTCCGTGAAATAGACGTTAACCCTTCCGGGCACCACGATCGACGTATCGGTTGCAGACTCGGCAACAACTTCATTGCCGGGTTTCTGCAGGTCCTCATTAGCAGAACAAGCTGCAAGGAGGATCATAGAAAAAATGTATGTTATCTTTTTCATAATTGTCCTTTTGGCACGATATTGGCAATAAAAACTATCGAAGCATAAATATTGATTTCATAATAAAATACAAAAACGAAACCGGTCGAGAGACTCGTTTCGTTTTTTTTATGCGCCGATGACTTTATTCCGCATAAAGCAAATACGGCTTGCGGGCTTTCTTGAATTCAATGATGTCGTCAGCCCAGCGCGCCTTAATCTCGGCACCCGTTGCTCCCGCTTCAATCATTTCCCTTACATAGCCCTGACCTATGAGCTTTTCAAAGAATCTTGTGAAAAGCGAGTCACCCATATTTGCCTTGTTGTAAGCATCTACGATATAGTCCATATTCACCTGTTCCTTCCAGATGTCCTCAAGTTTCTTTCCGCGGAGATCCACGCCATTGCACTCCTGATCCAGAAGAGGAGGATTCTTTGCTCCAGGAACGCTGCGCGGAGTGAACTTGAAGTCACATCCTGTCATTGCCGGATGGCCATATGCCTCGAACGGGAATGATGTACCGCGTCCGAGAGAAGCCACTGTACCCTCGAAGAAACAAGTCGAAGAGTAAAGATACACAGCCTTCATGTCCTTAATGTTAGGACTAGGGGCAAGAAGGAGGGTGTACTTTGTCTGATGGGTATAGTTAAG
>CADBMK010000157.1 GCA_902795785.1 uncultured Bacteroidia bacterium
CATTACGGTGTCAAGGTCGATGACGCAGAGGACCTGCCCGTTTGCATCGAACAGCATGTTGTTGACCTTGGTGTCGCAGTGGCAGATTCTTTTGGGAAGGGCGCCTTCCCTGTACATACGCTCTGCCTTGCACATCTCCCAGTCGTATGAAGCTATCTCGTCCACCAGGGCTTTAACCTCCGGGATTGCAAGCCTTCCGGCCTTGTCTTCCTTGACGGCGTCTTTCAACTGGCGTGAGCGGAATTCCATGTTGTGGAAATCAGGAATAGGCTCTCCGAGCGGTTCATTGAGGTCTGCAAGCAGGGCTTCAAAGTTGCCGAAGGCTTTGCCTGCGCAGTATGAGTATTCCGGGTTGACGGTATCGAATGTCATTGAATCCGGGATGAAGACGGACATTCTCCAATACTTTCCTTCGTCCACAAGGTAGGTCTGGTCCGAGCCTGTGACGTTTATGAATCGGAGGACCCTCCGGTCTATGTCCGGGAGGCCTTCGGACTGATACTTCTCCCTGATGTGGCCGGTTACGGCCTGGATGTTGTGCTGAAGGAGGGCGACGTCTTTGAAGACTGCGTCGTTGATGCGCTGGAGTACGAAATCCGGGGAGGATCCGCGTGTCGTAACCTTGAAAGTGTCATTAATCAGGCCGTTGCCGAGAGGGGTGATGGATTCTATCTCTGCACCGATGTTAAATCTGCGGGCGAGGTTAGTGATTTTATTATTCATAGTATGGGGGTTATATGTCTGCAAACATATAATTATTTGTTATATTAGTCAACTTAAAACTATGTTATAGTATAGAATTATGAGAAAAGTATTAATGGTTGCTTTTGCCGCTGTCTGCTTTTTTTTCGGCGGAACGTCGGCAAAGGCTCAGCGTCTTGCTGTAGGAACCAATGCTCTGGAGTGGCTTGCCTCGGCGGATAATGCTCAGTTAGTAGTGGTTACGGGAGAACGGACAACCCTTCATTTGGATGGCCTTTACAGCAGAAGGCCCTTCGGAGAAGAAATCCGTCTGTTTTCTTTAAGCCCTGAAGTCAGATACTGGTTTATAGGCCGCCCTTTCACGAAGTTCTTCGTGGGTGCAACGGGTGGCTACAACGATTATTGGTATAAGAGAAAGGATGAGGAACATCTGGGGTATGCCTTTACTGCAGGCGCCACGGCTGGTTACGACTTTCTTCTCGGCAAGAAAGTCAGTCTTGACCTTACCATCGGCGCAGGCGTTGCCAGATACCGTGAGAAGGATGGCGGTGTGGGATTCTGCCCTGTCCCGTTAAAACTTGGTGTTTCACTCTTTTTCATAATTGATTAGCATGAAACGATATATTATGGCACTCTTTCTGGCCGCGCTTGCCGGAATGAGCTCATTTGCGCAGGGAGACCGTATCCTTGTCGGTGGAACCATCCTTAACAAGGCCACGGGAAAGCCTGTGGATATGAACACCACTTCGGTGGAAATCCTGTCCTTCGATACCCCGGCTCAGGCCGAGGATTGTATGAAGCGCCTTAAAAGCGGCGAGGACAGCCAGACCCTGGCCACCCAGATTACCTGTTTTGCCAGCACCGTGCCTTATTCAAACGCCTATTATGAGATCAAGGCCGCTCCGTTCGGAGCCCTTATCTTTAAGGTGGGCCTTGGTACGGACAATATCCAGATGCATCTTGTAAAGAACAGGTCTTCTTATGACCATGCCGTTGAGGTGAATACCGTCCTTACCGGCGCCAAGGTGACCGCAAAGTTCTCAAGGGTTTCCGCCATCCCTCCTCAGGGCATTATTGACGGAGACCTCTGGACAGTCAGCAGCGGAATCCAGACTCCGAGCGACTCTTCCAAGTCATGGTGCAGGATGATTGTTCAGCCGGTGCTCATCGAGACCGTCTCACGCGATACCGTAAGCTTCCTCAGGCCATTTGTGGTTGATGGAAAACAGTATGCCATGACCCAGCTCAGAAGGCAGGACTATGATATGGAGGTCAACGACCCTCTGACCGATTATATCCGTCAGGGTATCAATCTGGAAAGAAAGGCCCAGACGTTTGCATGGAAGGATTCAATCCGCCTTAAAGACCCGCAGAAGGAGTATTCTGTGCTCGGCGTCGTTCAGTTTGAGAACTATAAGCGCATTTACAGGAAGAAGGTGCTGGTGTTCTCAACGGCCAGGAACCGCCGTCCGACCAGATTTCTCGAGCTTACGGGAGGTCCGTTCCAGCTCAATCCTGAGGATTATAAGGAGATTCCAAGAAAGGTTCAGCACGATGTCTCTGAGGAGATGTCCCTTACGTTCAAGATTGGCAAGGCGGAGTTCGACGATGCCAATCCTGAGAATGCCAGAAGCCTTGACGCCCTCAAGGAGGACCTTTACAGGGTTACGCACGAGGAAGGCTCACATCTCAACGAGTTTGTCATAGAATGTACCAGTTCTCCGGACGGTAACTATCAGCGCAACCTGGAACTCTCCCGCAAGCGAATGGCTTCGGCCCAGAAGACCATCAAGAATTTCCTCCCGGAGTACCTCAGGGAGAGGGTTTACTGGAGGACGCCGAAGGTTAGCGTGGCTTCGTGGTCTGACGTTGCATCCCTTCTGGAAGCAGAGGGCAAGGCTGAGGCTGCAGGCAAGGTCCGTGAGATTGTAAGGAAGGCTCCTGGCAATCAGGACCGTCAGACCTGGCTCGTCTCAAGGCTCCCTCAGTACAGGGAAGAGATTGTCCCTGTGCTTCCTCAGCTCCGTAAGGTCCGCTATGAGTATGTGCAGGAGGTATTCCGTGAGTATTCTCCGGCTGAAATCATGCGCAAGTACCGCTCAGGCGTCAGGAGTTTCGAGCCTTATGAGTACTGGACCCTCTTCAACGAGGTCAAGGATACTGCGGCTCTGGAAAAGCTCTACATCGATGCAAACAAGTCATATAAGGCAATCTATGGCAGGCCATGGATTCTGCCTTCGAACAATCTTGCGTGTCTCTATCTTAAAAGAGGTCAGATTGATACAACTGTCCTTGATCCGTTCATAGATTACTCGCTTACTCGTTCAGATATAAGCCTCTATAATTCCAATACCAGAAAGTACGATGTCTTCAACCCGTCACCAGTGGTTGCCAACCAGATGATGATGTACCTGAAGGCGGGGAAATATGCTGAGGCATCGGTCCTGGCCCAGATGCTTCCTGATACCGGTGAATACAAAACCGCCAGGGCTTTTGCCTTCTGTCTCAGGGGATATTATCAGGGAGGAAACACCTTCCAGGAGAAGGCCCGCAACCAAGAGGTGTTCGAGACTGTTGCGGCATCATCGCCTCTGAATAATGTGGTGATGAATCTTGCCGTGAAGACGGCCGAGGGGGACAAGGCCGCATCGGCTGCCATTGACGACGAGGAAACGGTCCGTTACTTTGAGCAGAATGGGAAAATGGCCCTTTGGAACTATCTCAAGGCCGTGGTTGCTGCGAGGGAGGCTGAGAACTCCCTGAGTTCGGAAGCCGCTTTCAGCATAACGGGATATCTCCTGAAGAGTTTCCAGCTGGATCCGAAATTCCTGGACTACGCTTCCGTAGACGGCGATATCAGCAAGTCCGACTACGAGGAGGCAAAGAAGATGTATGATGAATGGAAAGGAGTAAAAGAAGACAATGAATAAGACTGTTATAGCCGCTCTCTGCCTTCTGGCGGGAGCATCAGCATATGGCCAGGGAAAGAATCCCCTGGATGATACATACTATCGCGCCCAGTTCGGTACCGGTAAACACGTAATGACCGACCACGATTTCCGTTTCGGCCAGGACTATGTATTCGGCGCCGGCAAGAGGGTGAGCGAAAGGAATTCATTCCTGCTCAGCGGCAGCATTGAAAGATATTTTCCGGAAGGACGTACGAACCGCCGATGGATAGGTGAGATTGACCTTCTTCACAGTTACAATCTCACCGGCGTGGACAGCAGGTTCCAGGTTTCGACACTTGCCGGAGGCGGTTTTGATGTCCTCCGCTATGAGAATAGATGGCATCACGCCGGAAACATTCAGGCTGGACTTGACTTCCGTTACA
>CADBMK010000158.1 GCA_902795785.1 uncultured Bacteroidia bacterium
CTCAATCTGAGAGTACATCACCGATGCGTCACCCCTCATCTTCTGGGTGCGGATAAGTCCTATGAGGTCGTCCTGTGACAGAGTCTGGACGGTTTTCTTGTTCACGTAGAAATCCTTTATGGTAAGGTCTATCACCGTATCCTTGCTGGCGCCCTTCTCGATGTAGTTCTCAAGGCCGTCGGTATAGGTGCGGGTGAAGTAATTCCTGAGGGTCCAGGCCTGCTTTACGCTGTCCCACTGGGCTTTCTCGGCCGTAGTCTTGCTGACGAGCTTGTTGTCAACGATGTGCTCGAGGGTGAAATCGTGGGCCGTGGCGTTCCATTTGTTGAAATCCTGGACATAGACGAAGACTCCGGGAGACAGTTGATAATGCAGGTTGTCGATGTCCCTGTCGTTCTTTCTTCCGTTCTTCAGGTATTCGTGCTCGAACTTCACTCGTATCTCGTTGGACTTAGGGATGACATAGAGGTTGAGTCCGAGGGAAAGCATTGCGATGATGGTTGCGGAAGCCATATACGGCACCATCATACGGTGGTAGCTGACTCCGCAGGAGAGGATGGCCACAATCTCCGAATTGGCAGCCATACGGGACGTAAAGAAAATAACCGTAATGAACACGAACAGAGGGCTGAACATATTCACGTAATACGGCACGAAATTCACGTAATAATCCAGGATGATAAGTTTGAGCGGCGCGTTCTTCGCTACGAAGTCGTCGATCTTCTCGCTGATATCGAAGATGATTACGATACCGATAATGAGCACGAGAGACATGAAGAAGGTCAGGATGAACTTCTTCATGATATAGATATCGAGTTTCTTCGGCCTTAAATCAATCATACTAAAGTCTTTGAGTTACTTTCCTCACCGCTTCTTCCTTCCAGGCGGCGAAGTCTCCGGCCTCGATGTGTTTGCGGGCCTGGCGTACTACGTCAAGATAGAAGGCGAGGTTGTGCTCGCTGGCTATCATGCCGGCGAACATCTCCCCTGCGATGAAGAGATGGCGCAGATATGCCTTCGTGTACGTGTGGTCAACGAAGGACGTGCCCATAGGGTCGAGTTCGCTGAAATCTTCGGCCCACTTGGCGTTGCGCATATTCATAATTCCGTTCCAGGTAAAGAGCATTCCGTTGCGGCCGTTGCGGGTCGGCATCACGCAGTCGAACATGTCCACGCCGCGTGCGATGCCTTCCAGAAGGTTGGCCGGAGTGCCCACACCCATAAGGTAACGGGCTTTGTCTTTTGGAATTACCGGATCCAGGACCTCAAGCATCTGGTACATCTTCTCCGTAGGCTCGCCCACGGCAAGTCCGCCGATGGCGATACCCGCGTCGGCAAACTGGAGGGCGTGCTCCGCAGCCTGAACCCTGAGTTCAGGATATACGCAGCCCTGGATAATCGGGAAAAAGGTCTGGTCATAGCCATACAGAGGCTCGCTCTCGTGGAAGGCTTTGGCATAACGCTCCAGCCAGCCTTTGGTGAGCGTCAGGGACTTCTCAGCATACTTGTAGTCAGCATCTCCGGGACAGCACTCGTCGAGGGCCATCATGATGTCGGCGCCGATCTTTCTCTGGGTGATGACGTTGTTCTCAGGAGTGAAAGTATGACGGGAACCGTCTATATGGGACTGGAAGGTACATCCTTCCTCGGTAATCTTTCTGATCTGGGTAAGAGAGAACACCTGGAATCCGCCGGAGTCCGTGAGGATAGGCTTGTTCCAGTTCTCGAACTTATGCAGTCCGCCCGCCTTGTAAAGGACGTCGAGTCCGGGGCGCAGATAAAGGTGGTATGTATTTCCAAGGATGATTTCCGCCTTGATATCGTCCGAGAGATCGTGGTGGTAGACACCCTTGACCGAACCTACAGTACCGACCGGCATGAATATCGGAGTCCTGATCTCTCCGTGGTCGGTAGAGAGGACTCCGCATCTGGCTGATGAGCCCGGGTCGGTTGCAGTCAGAGTAAATTTCATTAAGCGTTTTTCTTTTCAGGGTTCTTGAAAAGGATCCAGAAGAGGACACCCACTACGAAGGCATAACCTGCAAAGATGTACCAGGCCGTAGCCCAGTCAGGCGTAGCGCTCTCGTAAACATAATGGTTGACAACCATTCCGGCAGCCCAGGTACCAATTGAGGCGCCGAGACCGTTTGTCATGAGCATGAACAGTCCCTGAGCGGAACTGCGGATTCCCTTGTCGGTATTCTCGTTCACATAGAGGGAACCTGATATGTTGAAGAAGTCGAATGCCACTCCGTAAACGATGCAGGAAAGGACGAAGAGCCATACT
Organism: uncultured Bacteroidia bacterium; assembly: GCA_902795785.1. Classification (GTDB taxonomy): domain Bacteria; phylum Bacteroidota; class Bacteroidia; order Bacteroidales; family UBA932; genus Cryptobacteroides. Next base: position 2,288 of record CADBMK010000158.1, read on the forward strand.
CCGCCGCCAGGATTTCCAAGGCCGAAGAAGCCGAAACGGAGCACCCACGCAAACATTGCAATCAGCATCACGTGCTTGATACCCATCCTCTTCATGAAGAACGGAATCAGAAGGATGCAGAGAGTCTCAGACATCTGTGAAAGAGAGATCAGGGCGTTTGCATTCCTTGCACCCCAGGTGTTGGCAAATTCAGGGATGTCAGCAAAGCTGGAAATGAAGCCGTTTGCGTAGCTGTTGGTCACCTGAAGGGACGCTCCGAGGAGCATCGAGAAGATGAAGAATACGGCAAAACTGCGCTGCTTGAAGAGGGTGAAGGCAGAAAGGCCCGTAGCCTCCATGAAACTCTGGGTCTTGCTGGCCCTTGGCTTTACAGGACAGTTAGGAAGGCTCAGTGAATATACTGCAAGCACGAGGCTCAGGGCTCCGGAGCAGACAAACTGCATATAACTGTGCTGGTAAGCTGTTCCGCTTGGGTCCTTGACAAAGTTCACGAAAAGCATCATGCAGATGAAGCCGATGGTTCCGAATACACGGATTGGCGGGAAGGCCTTGACGGTATCCTTTCCGGCAAGTTCAAGGGCATTGTATGCCACCGCATTGGAGATGGCTATGGTAGGCATGAAGAAAGCCACGCTTATCAGATACATCGCATAGAACGGCGCAAACTGAAGGGCTGCGCCTGCGGTATATGCGTAAAGTCCGCAGCCGAGCATTGAAAGGCCGGCGGCCAGGTGGCAGAGCGAAAGCACCCTCTGCGCAGGGACCCACTTGTCAGCCACGATACCCACCAGAGCAGGCATGAAGATGGACACGAAACCCTGAGTTGCAAAGAAAAGCCATATCTGCGGGCCGAGACCGTTCTTGGCGAGGAAGCCTCCCATAGAAGTCAGGTATGCACCCCAGACTGCGAACTCAAGGAAGTTCATAATAATCAGTCTGATACCGATAGCGTTATTTTTCATATAGTTATTTGCGTTATTTGGCTCAAATTTAACAAGATTACTTGATTATTCCTAACTTCCGCAGAAGTGCCTGAGGTTCAGGATTATGGCCCCTGAAATTACGGTAAAGGAGGGCTTCGTCGGCGGTTGATCCCTTCTCGAGGACCTCGCTTCTGAGGCGAGCGGAGACTTCCCTGTTGAAGATGCCCTTCTCCCGGAAAAGGGAGAAGCCGTCAGCCTCAAGGACTTCCGCCCATTTGTAGGAATAATAGCCTGCCGAATATCCGCCCGAGAATATGTGTCCGAATGAAGGGCAGATTGCCGTACCTTCAGCATAAGGAAGGGTCCTGTACGGGGCAAGAACCCTCTTCTCGAACTCTATAGAATCCTCTTCGGAAAGCGGCCTGTCCACGTTGAACGCAAGGGTATGCCAGGCCATATCGATATAGCCGAAACGGAGCTGCCTAACCTGCTGGCTTGCGGCGAGGTAGTTCTTTGCGGCGACAATCCTTTCAATATATTCCTCAGGAAGAGGCTCCCCTGTCCTGTAATGCTTTGCGAATGACGAGAGATACTCAGGTTCAAAGGCCCAGTTCTCCATAATCTGGGAAGGGAACTCCACAAAGTCGCGGGCCACGTTGGTGCCGCACTGGGAAGGATATCTTCCCTTTGAGAGCATTCCGTGAAGGGCGTGACCAAATTCGTGAAGGATTGTGGTGAGCTCGTTGTGCGTCAGGAGGGACGGAGCGTCTGCCGTAGGCTTTGAGAAATTGGTGACGATGCTGATGAAAGGGCGGTAATCCTTTCCGTCCTTCATATATTGTCCCCTGAATTCGGTCATCCAGGCCCCTCCCCTCTTGGACGGACGAGGGAAAAAGTCCATGTAAAGAAGGGACAGATGCTCTCCCTCGGAATCGAGCACGTCATACACTACTACATCCTTGTGATAGACCGGGATATCGGTTCTCTTTTCGAATCTCAGGCCGTAGAGCCTTGTGGCAAGGCCGAGGACGGCGTCAACCACGCTGTCCAGCCTGAAATAAGGCTTGATGAGTTCTTCACCCAGGCTGTAATGCTCCTGCTGGTATTTCTCAGCCCAGAACATAAAGTCCCAGCCCTTCAGGCAGTCGTCGTCAAAACCGCAGCTTACAGCGTACTCATAGATCCTGGCCTGCTCCTGACGGGCAACCGGGAGGGTGGGCTCCATCAGGGAATCAAGGAAGGACATAACGGCAGGAGCCGTCTTTGCCATCCTGTTCTCCAGGGCGTAGTCCGCATAGGTGGCATAACCCAGAAGGCTTGCCTTCTCCGCCCTCAGGGCGGCAATCTCACGGATGATGCCCGTATTGTCAAACTCTCCGCCCACAGAGCGGGAATTGTATTTCATATATATTTCCTTCCTCAGATCCCTTCTTTCGGAGAACTTGAGGAAAGGGAAACAACTGGGGCGGTCAAGGGTGAAGGCCCAGCCTTCCACACCCTTCTCGGCGGCGCTCGCCTTACCCATATCAATCACATACTGAGGAAGGCCTTCAAGTTCGTCCTCTGAAGTCAGGTGAAGGAACCAAGCGTTGGTTGAAG
>CADBMK010000159.1 GCA_902795785.1 uncultured Bacteroidia bacterium
CCGAATCCATGCACGAAGCAAATGGTCTTCGCATCGGCGCATGCAGAGCTGTTCCAGACTTTATAATGCACCTTAACGGAGTCGTCAAGAGTTGTATATTCTGATTTAAGTTCACAAAGAGTCTGCGGCTTACTGCAGCAGCAGGAGCACATAAGTGAGCACAAAAGATAAAAAAAGATTCTTTTCATCTTTTTAAAACATAGTTAAGTGGTTAATAAAAATAATATCCTATTTATGGAGTGCCGCCCAGAGTTCTTCTTTCAGTTCGGTAAGTCCAGTCTGTCCGATTGAGCTGATAAATACGGCCGGAATTCCCTTAGGCAGATGCCTCTTGATTTCCTTCTTCCTGGTCTCATCCACAAGGTCGCACTTTGTAATGGCAAGCACCCTTTCCTTCACAAGAAGTTCCGGGTTGAATTCCTTCAGTTCATTAAGCAGGGTCTTATAAGCTCCGAGAGTATCCTCCTCCTCGGCTGACACCATGAACAGAAGCACGGAATTGCGCTCGATATGACGCAGGAACCGGATACCGATTCCCTTACCCTCGTGAGCGCCCTCGATAATACCCGGGATATCAGCCATCACGAAGCTCTGATCGTCATAATACCTTACAATTCCAAGATTCGGCTCCAGCGTAGTGAACGCATAGGACGCAATCTTAGGTTTAGCAGACGTAATTACTGACAGCAGGGTTGACTTGCCGGCATTCGGAAAGCCCACAAGTCCCACATCGGCAAGAAGTTTCAGTTCCAGAATGAACCATCCCTCCTCACCTTCCTCACCAGGCTGCGCATAACGCGGAGTCTGCTGAGTGGCTGACTTGAAATTATTGTTTCCAAGGCCTCCGCGTCCTCCCTTGCAGAGGATTCTCTCCTCTCCCGGAGTCACCATCTCAAAGAGCACCTCTTCAGTCTCAGCATTCTTCACCACGGTACCCACAGGCACGTCAAGATAGACATCCTCACCGTTCTTTCCACGGCAAAGGGCTGCGCCACCCTTCTCTCCGCTTTCAGCATTCACATGCTTGCGGTACTTAAGGTGGATAAGCGTCCAGAACTGCGGATTAGCCCTAAGGATGACATGTCCTCCACGTCCTCCGTCGCCTCCGTCAGGGCCTCCCTTCGGGACATACTTCGCACGATGAAGGTGCATTGATCCGGCTCCGCCGTGTCCAGATGCACAGTAGATCTTAACGTAGTCTATGAAATTTGAATCTGCCATAATATAATAATCAGCCTGCAAATGTACTGATTTTTCAAATATTAATAAAACGACTCTTCCCTCCCGCTATTTATCGTACATATTATTTAGCCATAAAGCATTGAGGTCCTGATACTTTACAACACAAACACCGGCTATCCCCATAATTTGTTTTTAGAAAAACCACGCTGACCCCGAAATTTATCAGACCTGGTTTGAGGGAATGGCAGTTTTGAAAACATCATTCTCGTCATCCGCCCTTGTAGCACCCTGAAGGGCCAATCAGCGAGAATGTCTTAGCCCTCAGGGCGGGGTCATTCCTGCCAACTGCCTCCTGGCGCTGTTCTAAGCCATCTAACTGAGAATGATGGTTACAAAATGTGATGCAAGGGGGCTAATCACAGGAAAAACGGGGTGTTGGTGGAACGGAGTAGAACGAAAAAACCTCCGGTGAAGACCGAAGGTTTTGAAGTGGGAGCAGAGGGATTCGAACCCCCGACCCTCTGCTTGTAAGGCAGACGCTCTGAACCAACTGAGCTATGCTCCCAAACGGGATGACAAAGGTACATATATTTTTATCTTTTCCAAAAGGTTCGAAGAAAAAATATCAAGAAAATTATGGAAGATTAATTAACCTTACTTAACTTTGCATTCCTACCATGGGGATGTTCTGGTTTTGACAGCACTGAGACAAGGTAGTAAGCATGCAGGGGCGTGAGGGTAGCCCCTTGAACACTGCTCTCAAGAATCAGATGCTAACAACGGCTACGCACTCGCTGCCTAATGGACCAAGGAGTTTAGCTTAATCCGCTCCCCCAGGTGGGAGCCGACGAGTATCCCTCGGACTTTATGCCTGTTATGTTCCGGCTCAGGGGTATCATTCAAACGGGCTGCTGCAGCGGACGCCTTTAAAACTGCCTAAGACCTAAAGGATAAGATGCGGTCCGCCCGTCTTTCGGCAAGCCTCATCCGACAAACAAAGGAAGAATAAGCATGTAGAAAGCTATCGGGTACAATGTTTGGACGGCGGTTCGACTCCGCCCATCTCCACTATCAATTCTGGCAGCTATTTCTTTTTTAACAGAACGATTGAACATACCACAAGACCTGCGACAAAAAGAATTGAGAACGGAAAATACAGTCTCTCCCCCATCTTGTAGTGCAATGTCAGCCAGCCATAATTGAAGGCAAAGAGGACAGCACTACCCAGGAGGATAGTAAGTGCAAACGCAACCACACCTGCCGCACCGGCAGCTTTCAGCTGGCCACGTCGGACCATAGAAACAGCCTTCCCGGCAGGATAAAGTGCAACAAGAGCAGAAAGGACCAGGAATATGGTTTTCGTGCGGCGATCCCTGTCCCTGGCCTCCTCAATACGCTTCTCCGCCTCCAGCATGCGGTCCTGGGCTGACAGAAAAGCCTCATCGGCGCCATAAGCCTTCACCAGTTCCTGCATATAAGGGTCCTGCTGCTCAAGCCACGGATGATTGCCCGTATCCTGAGCGGAGGCAATGGTGCAAAGCAACAGAAATCCTATAATGAAGATACGCATGCCGGATTAGTATAGGTAAAACTATTGCCGTCAGGAAGGGTGAAGGTAATGCGGAGAATCTGGATGCAGTCATTCACAATACCCCACTCGGCACTCTGAATAAGTTCCTTCATAGGAACTGTGCTCATATACTCCTTGAAAGCCGGAGCCGATTCAACCGGAACATTCAACTCGTACACGGTCCAGGCTGTACGTGCGTTATTTACCTTGAAGCGATACACTTCCCTGTCGGCGTCGTAATCCAGAAGCATAATGGCGGATCTCTCGTTCTGTGTTACCAAAGCGATAAATCTCTGCTCAAAGTCCTTCATCAGAGGTTCCAGATAGGCTTTCTGAAGGGCAGGATCAGCCTTCCGGGCTTCGAAATCAGATGTTTTTTCAAACTCTCCCTTTTGAGATGCCAGACGATTGGCCTCCTGTTTGTAACAGTACGAATAGGAAACGTATTCCAGCAAAGAGATATTGTCAGTGGCCGTTTTCTCGTCATCAACAATCATAGGCAGGAGCGCTTCTCCCTTACGGTTGAATACCCCCCACTTCCAGTCCTTGGATGCAAGGAAACCACCTCCTTCAGACAATTCAGGATCGACTTTCGTGATTTTGACAACACTGTACTCCGGCTTCAGGACCATACCGTATTCCGTCTCCAGGCCGTATTTTTCCCCTTCCTTGACGATCTGCATTTTCAGTGTTCCGGGACAATCCTGCGGAATATACTTCAGAACGAGGCGCAAAGTAGGTGGCCACATGCTGGAAATCGGCGCACCGTCCCTAAGTTCCAACAGTTTAGACGGATCATTCCGGTAAGATTTGCCACCAATAAGCGGAATGCCGCCCACATAGCGTGGGTGCTCCGTAACCAGTTTGCCGTCCTTCACATACATCGTCCGCGCCACCATCTCAGAGATACCGCCCAACATATCGTAGATACCGTTGGCGTTTGGCTTCTTTAAGCCCACCTGGTGTACGCCGCCGTCTATCCATGCATAATCTTCAATGTTATCCGGAAGAGGACCGCAGGCCAGCAGCCATTCTCCCAGAGAAGGCAGTTGCCATTCAAGCCCGGTCTTCTTCTTCAGTATCCTAAGGAACGGAAGAGCGTGGAGGTCCAGGTTATTATCCACCCCGTCATCGGTGGAATACGACATCGTTATAGGCATCGTGGCCTTCTTTCCGGTCTGCATGTACTTTTCAGAGCCGGTTTGGATTCGTCCCCACTGTGCCCTTGTGACCGGATACTTCATGATGTAAAAGGTCTCAGATATGTTCTCTGTGCTTTCAGGAATCTTAATGGATTCCGAAACACTCACATATGACCCAGTCATCGGGTCCTTATATAATAACACCCACTTCCCGGTCTGAGGATCTCTTCCCTGAGTATAGCCCGTCCTGGCCGGAATCGTCACTGTACCAGGGTCGATACGGACCAATTCAATGTCTATTCCGTCCACGGAAACCTTAATTTCCTTAGGCTGAGAAAAAGCGGCAAAGCTCAGCAAAACCGCCAAAGAAATAATAATCAGGCGTTTCATAGGCAAAGAATTAATAAACAACTAAATATAATAAAAAATATTTAGCTAATAGTTATCCTGATTATAGCGGGTCAGGATGTCCATATGCATGAAGTTATCCTGCTTCTGGGGGCGGATGCCGCGGATAAGGAAGTCCGCAAGTGTCTGGACGCAGCTGACAGGCTGCTGGGCTATGCGACGTGTAATGATGAAGGTCACGAGGCCTTTCTGAAGAGCCTTGGTATTGTTGGGAAGATCATCGAAGCCCACGATTCTCATTCCTTCACGAGGGTTCTTTGCAAGGTAATCCGAAAGATAGAATACTCTGGAATTGGTAACGGCCACGTGCTTTACCTCTGGATGTGCGGCAAAGAACCTGTCAAGGACCTCCATTCTGTCATCCTCGTCGTTAGGCTCAAGGAATTCCGTGTATATCTTGCAGCTGGGAAAATGCTCGTCAATGTAAGCAAGAAGGCCCTCGCGCCTGAGGCGGGTTGGGTCCGTAATCCCCTTAGGGTCTCTCTTAACCCTTAGGATGAGGATGCTGTCAACCGGAGCGCCGTCAACATCGCCGCAGTCCGTGAGAAGATATCCTCCCAGATAGCCGCTCTTATAATAGTCAACGCCATAATATGCCAGGCAGTTCTCGTCCGGCATATGGTTGTCAAGATATACGTAAGGGATGTTCTTAGAGTGCAGGGCCTCAACGAAGGCCTTGGACTTGGATTCCATCAAAGGCCTGACGATGGCCGCGTCCGGCTGCTCTTCCAGAATCTGGGCGCAGCACTGAGAGAAGGACTTGAGGCTGTTATCGTCGTAGTAAAAGAACTTGAGCCTTATGCCAAGATCCTTCACAAGGTCCTGAGCGGTCTCAAAGCCGTCGTGAATCTTTTCCCAATAGGTACCGGTGGCGTACTGCGGCACAAGGCAGGCGATAACCCTGCTCTTGCGGGACGCCAGCGAGATGGCATATACATTAGGAGTGTAACCAAGCTCGGAGATGGCGCGGTTGACTTTCTCAGCAGATTCAGCAGAGACCCTGCCGCGTCCGTAGACTACCCTGTCCACGGTTCCCTTTGACACGCCCGCGGCCCTTGCCACGTCGTATATCGTCACCTTTTTATCTATCATGACAACCTATCAGATAACGCGGTTCTGTTTCTCGTCGTAAGCATAGCCCTGTGATGCAAGAAGGGCATCAATCTCAGAACGCTCAACGTTGAAATTGTAGCATATCTGATCAAGATTGTCAAATTCCTCGTCCCTGAGGAGAAAGTTGATTGACGACACAAGCATTGGGATGTCGCCCATTGGGAGATGGTCCATATCTAATATTTTTATATACAAATGTATATAAACTTCTTGTATTCTGGAAGGCCCGCCGATGCCCTTAAATGGACAATGACGATGGCGTACACCAGGAGCCCCTATAATGTACGAGAGGAAGATTGAAGTTTCCGCTGTACACCAGGAGGCTCCATTCTGTACGCGAGACTAATCAAGAGGACATTTCGTGCCAGATTGGGAGGAGGAACAAGTGGCTATCGTTCGGCAGAGAGAGGAAAAAGGGCGTTGACTCTTGCTTCTGTGCTTTACTCAACTCGTTGATTTTGCTGAGTTTATATTGATCTTGCACTATGGCTGTGACTTTAGTAAACAGCTCTGCGTCAGTCAGGTACTCACAGTCGTCGCCAATCTCATGAGCAATTTCTTCGTAAGCCTCTACCTGCCGGCTGATTGCGTGGAAGTAGTGATGGGCATCGCGGAACAGAGCCATTCCGAATCGGATTGCACAGTAGGCTGATGGGGCTATGAAGCCATCTCGCACCGGCGAGTCTTCGGGTAGTTCCGGGGCCCTGCCGCGAAACATAATCCTTCGCGGCCCCATAGAGATATCGGCGTATCTACTGGCGACTGGCCATTCACAATAGTAATTGCTGCCGCTACCCCATGGATAGGAGAATGGCGTGTATTCTTCATCAGCCACATAGCCATTTCTATGGGTGTAGACGATGGTATTTCGCAATGCACTTAAATCTTTTATTGGCTTCAGAATGATTTCAACCTTTTTCATGGCGGGAATTGATTTTAGCGTTCTCCGTCGTACATAAGAGAAGAAGTCCCGGACAATCTGTTCTGTTCCCGCCGCCACGAAATGGAAATGATTGTTCATCACTTCGAAGGCAATGAGAATGAAATCAGGTTTGTAGGAAAATGCAGCCTGAGCTATTACATTCATGACGAATGTCATATCCTCAGGGTTTGTAAACAGAATCGGGGTATTTTTACCGGGGGTAAATGCGTGCCAATATGGACCGCAACTGTGGAATGTGGATTCGCATTCCCTTTCTTTCATCGAAAAGTTTTTCATACTGTTTAAGTTTTCTATAAAGTTACTTAAAGCAAGACTAAATCAAAACATAGAACGCAGAATTATTTCGTACACCAGAAGGCCCGAAAATGTACGAGAGGAGGGTCGAGGTGTCTGCCGTACACCAGAGGGCCCCGAAAATGTACGGAAGGTGAGCGGGGGGACTAGAAAGTCTTGCGCCGAACCAGACGGAACGAATTGTGGACTTTCTTAAGGTTTCCGGAGAGAATCATCTCGGCGGC
>CADBMK010000160.1 GCA_902795785.1 uncultured Bacteroidia bacterium
AGTTTCCAAAAGAATTCGCGAAATTGCGGCCCTTAATTTCCAGCAGGCGCGGGATTATATGGAGAATGCCCGTCAGGTGGCTTCTATCGCGCTCTGGGAGAATCAAATACAGTATTATAAAGAAGCTTATTCATTCGCCCTCTCCGCTGTGAAGAAGAGAGTAGGCGAGTATAACAAAATCAACCGAAATATGGACTATTGTGACAATCAGAATTGTGCACCGGCTTGGAAAAGCGTTATGGTGACAAGGCATCTTCCCGAGGAACTTGCCGGTCTCGAAAGGCTTTCCAAGAACCTTTGGTGGTGCTGGAACGAGAAAGCCAAGGATCTTTTCAAGAGCATAGATCCTAAGATTTGGCATGACAGCGTTCACAATCCTATGGTCGTCCTTGATAAAGTCAGCCTCAAGACATTTAAAGCACTCGCAAAGGATACTTCGTTCCTTGCAAGGCTCAAGGAGGTAATGGACGACTTTGACTCTTATATGGCACTCAAGGCTGAACGCAAGGAGCCTTCAGTGGCATACTTCTGTATGGAATACGGACTTGACACTTCCCTTAAGATTTATTCCGGAGGTCTCGGCATCCTTGCCGGAGACTACCTGAAGGAAACCAGTGACATGAATGTCAATCTCTGCGCCATCGGACTCCTCTACAGATACGGCTATTTTACACAGGTAATGTCGGCTCAGGGAGACCAGGTTGCAAAGTATGACGCCCAGGACTTCCACAGGATCCCGGCCGAGCCTGTCATGGACAAGGACGGCAACTGGGTTACCGTCCAGGTGGCATTCCCTGGAAGAACCCTCAGCGCCAGAATCTGGAAGGTGGCCGTAGGCCGTACTGACCTCTATCTCCTTGATACTGACTACGAGGCCAATATCGACGAGGACCGTCAGATTACCTATCACCTCTACGGAGGCGACTGGGAGAACCGTCTCAAGCAGGAACTCCTCCTCGGAGTGGGCGGTGTGCGTGTCCTGAGGAAACTTGGCATCAATCCTTCAATCTATCACTGCAACGAAGGACATGCGGCATTCACGGGACTGGAGCGTCTGCGCGAGTACATCCAGCACAGCAACCTCGATTTCTCGGAGGCCCTGGAGGTGGTAAGGGCGTCGTCGCTCTTTACTACCCATACGCCTGTGCCTGCGGGCCACGATGCCTTCGACGAGCCTCTTCTCAGAAAGTACATCGGACATTATCCTGAGCGTATGAAGATCAGCTGGGAGACAATGATGGGACTTGGAAAGCTGAACGGCCGCGATGTGAACGAGAAGTTCTCAATGAGTATCCTGGCTGCCAGCATCTCCCAGAACGTCAACGGCGTGTCAATGCTCCACGGTGAGGTCAGCCGCGACATTTTTGCAAATATGTATCCGGGCTACCTTCCGGAAGAACTCTATATCAGCTACGTTACCAACGGCGTCCATTATCCTACCTGGACCGCCAAGGAATGGAAGGCTGTGCACAGTCAGGTGTTCGGACCTGAATTCCAGACCCATCACTATGACAAAAAGTGCTTTGAGGGTATCTACAAGGTGGCTGACGAGCAGATATGGAACATCAGGAACCTTCTTAAGGACAAGCTTATAAAGACTGTCTGTGAGAAGATTTCCGACACTTCCAACGGAAGCCACTATTCTCCTAGCGAGATTGTCAAGATAAAGAGTACCCTGCGTCCTGACGTGCTGACAATCGGCTTTGCGCGTCGCTTCGCTACATACAAGAGGGCTACGCTTCTGTTTACTGACCTTGACAAACTTGACAGGATAGTCAACGACCCTAAGATGCCTGTCCAGTTCCTCTTCGCCGGTAAGGCCCATCCTGCCGACAAGGCCGGCCAGGACCTCATCAAGAGGATTGTGGAAATCTCAAAGCAGGACAGATTCATCGGAAAGATTGTCTTCGTGCCTGGTTATGACATCAACCTGGCAAAGAGACTCGTTCAGGGCGTCGATGTCTGGATGAATAACCCTACGCGTCCTCAGGAGGCTTCAGGAACATCCGGAGAGAAGGCTTCCATGAACGGCGTAATGCATTTCTCAGTGCTTGACGGATGGTGGGTCGAGGGTTATAAGGAGGGCGCCGGCTGGGCTCTTCCTCAGGAAAGGACCTATGACGACCAGGGGTATCAGAACGACCTTGATTCAGCCACGATTTACTCAATTATCCAGAATGAGATCGCACCTGCGTATTATGACAAGGATTATGTCACGGGAAGGTCTGAGAAGTGGATAGGTTATATCAAGAACACCGTTGCCCAGGTTGCCTGCAACTTCACCACCAACAGGATGCTCACGGACTACGTGAACCAGTATTACGCTCCTCAGTCAGAGCGCGCAGCAGCCCTCGTGGCCGATGATTATGCGGTTGCAAAGCAGATCGCCGCGTGGAAGAACAGGGTGCGCCGTGCCTGGAACAATATCAGCGCAATTTCTGTGACCAGACCTGATCCGGCAATCGATATTTCCGAGAAGAACAAACTCAAGGCCCAGGTTGTCCTGAACATAGCCGACCTTAATCCTGAAGACATAGGAGTTGAGTATATCTTCGCTACCAATGACAGGAACGGCAAACTTCATATTCAGGAAAGGCTCAGCCTTGAAGTCAAGTCCTTTAAGGACGGCGTGGCAACCTATGAGACTACCGTCATCCCTGAGAGAACGGGTATGTATCAGGTTGCAACGAGAATATATCCTAAGAATGCCCTCCTTCCTCACAGGCAGGACTTTGGTTTGGTAAAATGGTTATAGCAACAGG
>CADBMK010000161.1 GCA_902795785.1 uncultured Bacteroidia bacterium
TGAAACGGCGTTTCAAAAACATTTATTACATTGTATAACCTTTAAACTTTTAGAATTATGTACGGTTTTTTTGGTGCTTTGATTCCCCTTGGAGTATGTGTAGTTCTTCCTGTTTTGATTGTGTGGCTGGTGACCCGCGCCAAGATTAATAAGGACAAGGCCAATAAGGAAATTGTCCTTGCTGCAATTGAAAAGAATTCAGATCTGGACGTTGAGAAGATTATGAATGCCATGGCTTCAAAGCAGAAGAAGATTAAGGAGAAACTTCTTGACAAACTTCAGGGAGGACTTGTATGCACCTGTCTGGGACTCGCTATGGTTGTGGTTGGCGTGCTGGAATCTTACGGCGTCCTGAAATCCCATCTTACTGGTTCGTTCGGCGGAAGCATCTATGGAGGAGCAATCCTGTTTACCATCGGTATCGCCCTGCTTGCAAGTTTCTTCATCGGTAAGAAGATGCTGGCAAAGGAAATTGAGGACGAGGAAAATGGACGTGACTAGAATCTGATGAATAAAGAGCAGTTCATAACCGCTGTCAAGGACGAGCAGAATTCTCTCAGGAGTTTCCTGCTTGCCTTGTGTTGCGGAAACAGGGATGAGGCTGACGATATCGCCCAGGATGCCCTTGTCAAGGCTTATCTTTCCCTTGACGGGTATGTGGATAAAGGTCAGTTCCATTCATGGATCTTCAAGATTGCCTTTAACACCTTTATCAACCATAAGTCGGCGGCCCGGCAGTTCGAATCTCTGGACGAGGCCCGCTCTGTTATCGGCTCGTTCGTGGCCGACGGCAGTTTTGAGTATCAGCAGCTCTACCTTGCCCTGAGTACGCTCCCTGCAACTCTTCGCTCGGCGCTCACCCTTTATTATATCAACGGATACTCCATCAAGGAGGTTGCCGTCATTACATCTTCCAGCGAGGATGCCGTAAAGAAGCAGCTCTCCAGGGGAAGAGAAAAACTTAAAGATATTATCAGTCGATGAATACGGATTTAGACGCTCTCTTCGCTGCTGCGAAGACGGATTTTGGCGATGGCGCGGATTTTATTTCCTCGCTGGAAGAGAAGCTTGAGAAGGTGGAGTACGTTAAGAGCCTTCACAGGCAGAAGCAGAGGTATTTCAGAAAATGTCTCTGCATCAGTTTTGCGCTTGGAGTGTTCTTTGGCTGTCTTGGCATTGCCGTTCTGTCCATCCTTCCTTCAGACGTGCAGCTTATCGCCACGCTGGGCCGCTACTTAGGCGGCGAGGTTTCTTCTTACGTGCTGCTGCTTGCCGTTGCGCCTCTCTGCGCCCTTACCCTTGTGGCTTCCAAACTGGTTATGGATCTGTTTGAGATTAAATTTCGTTCAGTTCGACCAGCCCTGAAAACACAGCATAGACAGTAAGGCGGCCGATTGACCTTGTGCGGAGTTTCTCGCAGATGTTGTTTCTGTGGAAGACTACGGTTGGAACTGACAGGCTGAGCCTGTCCGCAATTTCTTTATTGATATACCCTTTGACTATAAGCCTGAGGACCTCTTTTTCCCTGTCGGTCAGTTCCTCTGTGAGCATCTTCTCAGGCATTGCTGCGCCCTGGCTTCTTTTCTGAGCTTCGTGGTGCTCCCTGTGGCCGTCTTCGTGGATATGAAGAAGGCTCTTTACCAGGTCTGATTCCGGGAGAGTGATGTCAAGGCTCCTGTATCCGGCGGCGTTCAGGATAGGGGAGACTCCGTGAGTCAGGACGATGGTCTGCTTCTTGAGCTGGTCGAATTCGCCCTGGTTGTGGAAGAGAATGGCATCGCTTACGAAGAAGTGGACGAAGAAGTGCTGCGAGTCCGCAACAAAGTCCCCGAATCCGGAATATGTCAGGAGTTCTATCTGCGGAAACATATCCCACAGAATACTCCTTAATGCCATGCATTCCAGGGTATCTTCGCTGATTATTGCTATTGCCGGATTCATCATAGGTTGCAAATTTAAGTTTTTATAGAAACCCTGAAAAATTTCTTGCTTAATCTGTTTAAATTTTTGTAACTTTAAGTACAAACTTAAAAAACACTACACTATGAACCAGCCTAAGAAAACCAAAGGATTTGTGGTGGAGATATTCCACGAGCACCAGAATACGTTAGACTGCCATGTTCATGAGACTCTTGAATCAGCTCTTGGAGTCCTTGGCGGTAACAAAGAGGCAGGTAACATCTACCATATACTCAGTAAGCATAGCAGCGACGCGGATGGATTCACTTACGTTAAATCAGACGGAGAAGTTGCTCCTAAGATTTGGGAATCATTAATAGATGCCGATCAGGCCCGCTCCCTTGAGATCTTCAAACATCCGGGACATAAGGAGCCAGGAAAGGTAATCGCCATCAAGAAAGTTTAACCAATCGTTTTCGACAACAATTTAAGGCGCCCGGCCACAAAGCCGGACGCCTTCTTGGTTGATAATATAGATAGAGCTGTTTTAAACGAGTCCCTGGTCGAGCATGGCGTGAGCCACCTTGATGAAGCCGGCCACGTTTGCACCCTTTACATAGTTGATGTAGCCATCCTCTTCTGTGCCGTACTTGAGGCAGGCTGCGTGGATGTCTGACATGATCCTGTGAAGCTGCTGGTCAACTTCCTCGCGTGTCCAGTGGAGACGGATGCTGTTCTGGGTCATCTCAAGACCTGATGTTGCCACTCCACCTGCGTTTGAAGCCTTTCCTGGAGAGTAGAGAAGTTTGTTCTTCTGGAAGATCTCGATAGCCTCAGGAACGGTAGGCATGTTTGCACCCTCTACTACGCAGTAGCAGCCGTTGTTGACAAGTTTCTGTGCGTCTTCAGCGCTGATTTCGTTCTGGGTTGCGCAAGGCATTGCGATATCGCACTTGATGCCCCAAGGACGCTCGCCCTCAAAATACTTGGCGTTAGGATACTTTGTGACATATTCCTTGATACGTCCGCGATAGACGTTCTTGAGCTGCATTACGTAATTCCACTTCTCCTCGTTGAGGCCTTCCTCGTCGTAGATGAATCCGTTTGAGTCAGAAAGTGTGACAACCTTTGCGCCGAATTCCATCGCCTTCTTTGCAGCGTACTGTGCTACGTTTCCTGAGCCTGAGATACATACTGTCTGATCCTTGTAGCTCTTTCCGCGTGTTGCAAGCATCTCTGCGCCGAAGTAGCATGCGCCGTAGCCCGTTGCCTCAGGACGGAGGATTGAACCGCCCCAGTTGAGACCCTTTCCGGTAAGGGTTCCGGTGAACTCGTCGCGGAGTCTCTTGTACTGACCGAACATATAGCCGATCTCACGTCCGCCTACTCCGATGTCACCTGCAGGTACGTCGGTGTCCTGGCCGATGTACTTCTGGAGCTCTGTCATGAAGCTCTGGCAGAAACGCATAACTTCTGCATCTGACTTTCCTCTTGGGCTGAAGTCTGAACCGCCCTTTCCGCCACCCATCGGAAGGGTAGTGAGGGAGTTCTTGTACACCTGCTCAAAGGCAAGGAACTTGAGGATTGAGAGGTTTACGCTTGCGTGGAAACGGATACCTCCCTTGTATGGTCCGAGGGCACTGTTCATCTGGACGCGATATCCTTTGTTGATCTGGACGTTTCCTTCGTCGTCCATCCAAGGAACGCGGAACATGATTACTCTCTCAGGCTCAGCCATGCGCTCCATGATTTTCATATCCATGAGGGCTGGATCTGCCACGATGTAAGGGGCTACGCTTTCTACGACCTCCCTTACGGCCTGGTGGAATTCCTTCTCGCCTGGGTTCTTGGCGATGAGTTGAGCCATGAAGTTCTCAACGTACTTTTCTGCTGTAATTGCTGACATAACTATTCCTGTTTGTGTTGTTAATATGTATATATGTATAAATATACTTGGTTTGTTTTATAAATATACGAAGAATAATTTTAATAAAAAAATTAAAAAAGGCCTGCGAGATGTAAATTCATCGCAGGCCTCACTAGAATTATTTTCCAAAACGGCTATTTGTCATATCCGTTCGGGTTGTTTTTCTGCCAGTTCCATGAATCGCGGCACATATCCTCGATTCCGTACTGTGCCTTCCATCCAAGCTCCTTATATGCAAGTGTAGGGTCGCAGTAACAGGTGGCAATATCGCCCGGCCTGCGCGGCTTGAATGAGTATGGCACCTTGATTCCGTTTACCTTCTGGAATGCGTTCACTATGTCCAGTACGCTGTATCCTGTGCCTGTACCTATATTGTATATTTTCAGGCCCTGCTTCTTTTCTATGCATCCGAGCGCTGCCACGTGAGCCCTTCCGAGATCCACCACGTGGATGAAGTCACGTACGCCGGTTCCGTCCGGAGTAGGGTAGTCGTTGCCGAAGATTCCAAGTTCCTTGAGTTTGCCCACTGCCACCTGGGTGATGTAAGGCATGAGGTTGTTAGGGATTCCGTTAGGGTTCTCGCCAATGAGGCCGCTCTTGTGGGCTCCGATTGGGTTGAAGTATCTGAGAAGGACTATGTTCCACTCCGGGTCTGCCTTGTGTACGTCCATGAGTACCTCCTCAAGCATTGACTTTGTCTGACCGTATGGGTTTGTGCAGTGTCCCTTAGGGCAGGATTCTGTGATAGGAATCTGAGCCGGGTCTCCGTAAACCGTTGCTGAGGATGAGAAGATGAGGTTCTTGCAGCCGTGCTTTCTCATCACGTCTACCAGCACGAAGGTGCTGTTCATATTGTTCTCGTAGTATTCGAGCGGCTTCTGTACCGATTCGCCCACGGCCTTGAGGCCTGCGAAGTGGATGACCGCGTCTATCTTGTTCCCGTCAAAGACCTTGGTCATCAGGGCTCTGTCCCTGACGTCTCCCTCTATGAAAGGAATGCTGTCGATGCCGATGATTTTTGCTACTCTTTTGAGCGATTCAGGGTTGCTGTTGGATAGGTTGTCAACTACCAGTGCCGTGTGTCCTGCTGCGTACAGCTCAATAAGTGTGTGGCTGGCGATATAACCTGCGCCGCCTGTTAAAAGTACGTTCATAATAGTATTTGGTTAGCTCGGAGATGATCCGAAATAGGGTTGTTCAGATAATGGTTGTTCCGATAATGGTTATTTCAATTATTTAATCAGGTCCAGGAACTCGTTCCTTGTCCTCTGGTCGGACAGGAAGATTCCTGAGAATGCCGACGTCGTTGTCACGGCGTTGGACTTCTGCACGCCCCTTATCTGCATGCAGGTGTGCGTGGCTTCAATCACCACCGCAACGCCCAGCGGCTGGAGGGCTTCCTGGATGCAGTCCCTTATCTGAACGGTAAGCCTTTCCTGCACCTGAAGCCTTCTTGCGAAGGTTTCCACCACCCTTGCAATCTTGCTCAGTCCGGTGATCTTGCCGTTAGGGATGTACGCTACGTGCGCCTTTCCCAGGAACGGCAGCATGTGATGCTCGCAGAGGGAATACATCTCTATGTCCTTGACTATCACCATCTGCTTGTACTCCTCGTCGAAGATTGCCTGCTTGATGATCTCCACTCCGTTCTGGCTATAGCCCTGCGTCAGGAACTGCGCCGCCTTGGCCACCCGCTCCGGAGTCTTGATGAGGCCTTCTCTTTCCACATCCTCTCCCAACAGCTCCAGGATAGCCTTTACATGCTCTGCAATAGCCTTTGTCGTGGCTTCGTCGTAATTGTCTGATTTTGTGTACGCCATAGCTTAGATTGTCACGGTAAAATACATCACACAAAAATAGTTAAAAATATTTCTATATTATGGTTTGGAATTCATTTTTATTTCTATATTTGCCGCCCATAGAACATAAATTTTTGAATAATTTTTAATAATTGCGCATATGTATTGGAGCCTTGAATTGGCCAGCTCGCTTGATGACGCACCATGGCCAGCAACCAAAGATGAATTAATTGATTACGCTAACCGCTCAGGAGCCCCTGAGGAAGTCATTGAAAACCTTCAGGAACTCGAAGATGATGGCGAACCATACGAAAGCATTGAAGACATCTGGCCGGATTATCCGACCAAGGAGGATTTCTTCTTCAACGAGGAAGAGTATTAATCGACAATCA
>CADBMK010000162.1 GCA_902795785.1 uncultured Bacteroidia bacterium
GATGTTCTCGAGTTTTCCGAGGAACCATTTGTCAATCTTTGTGAGCTGGTGAATCTGGTCAACCGTGTAACCTTCCGAAAGGGCCTTTGCTATGACGAATACACGCTTGTCGGTAGGCTCACGGAGTTCCTTGTCCACGTCGGCAATCTTGATGTCCTTGTTGCCGACAAAACCGTGGGCTCCCTGGCCAATCATTCTGAGTCCCTTCTGGATTGCCTCCTCGAAGGTTCGTCCGATGGACATAACCTCACCCACAGACTTCATGCTTGAGCCGATCTTTCGGCTTACGCCGTGGAACTTACCGAGGTCCCAGCGAGGGATCTTGCAGACGATGTAGTCGAGTGCAGGCTCGAAGAACGCAGGGGTTGTCTTGGTAACGGAGTTCTTAAGGTCAAAGAGTCCGTAGCCGAGGCCGAGCTTTGCCGCTACGAAGGCGAGAGGATATCCCGTGGCCTTTGATGCGAGGGCTGATGAACGGCTGAGTCGGGCGTTGACCTCGATGACCCTGTAATCCATTGCGTCAGGGTCGTATGCGTACTGGACGTTACATTCTCCTACGATTCCGATGTGACGGACGATCTTGATAGAAAGCTCGCGGAGGAAGTAGTAGTCCTTGTTTGAAAGCGTCTGTGAAGGAGCAACGACGATGGATTCTCCGGTATGGATTCCAAGTGGGTCGAAGTTCTCCATGTTGCAGACCGTGATACAGTTGTCGTATTTGTCACGAACCACCTCATACTCAATCTCCTTCCATCCCTTGAGGGATTTCTCTACGAGAACCTGAGGAGAGAAGCTGAATGCCTTCTCGCAGATTTCCTCGAGCTGCTCGTCGTTGTCCACGAATCCTGAGCCGAGACCTCCGAGGGCATAAGCCGCACGGACGATGAGAGGATAACCGAGCCTGTGAGCCGCTTCCTTAGCCTCTGCAAGGGATTCTGCCGGCTCTGACTTGATTGTCTTGACGTTGATTTCATCGAGCTTCTGGATGAAAAGCTCACGGTCTTCAGTGTCCATGATGGCCTGTACAGGAGTACCGAGGACATGGACGTTGTATTTTTCAAGGATCTTGTTTCTGTAAAGCTCCACGCCGCAGTTCAGGGCCGTCTGGCCACCGAATGAAAGGAGGATGCCCTGAGGCTTCTCCTTGGCGATCACCTTCTCCACGAAGAAAGGAGTGACAGGAAGGAAGTAGATCTTGTCCGCTACGCCTTCCGATGTCTGAACCGTTGCAATGTTAGGATTGATGAGGACGGTTTCAATGCCTTCCTCCCTGAGGGCCTTGAGGGCCTGGGATCCTGAATAGTCAAACTCTCCGGCCTGTCCGATCTTGAGGGCGCCGGAACCGAGGATGAGTACTTTCTTTATATTCTGGTCTTTCATTTTCTTCTAGAGTTTGCTGATGAATTCGTCGAAAAGGAACTCCGTGTCTGTAGGACCGCTGGATGCTTCCGGATGGAACTGAACTGAGCAGAACGGCTTTGTCTTGTGGCGGATGCCCTCGTTTGTGTTGTCGTTCATATTGATGAACCAAGGCTCCCAGTCCTTGCCCAGTGTATTCTCATCCACAGCGAAACCGTGGTTCTGAGATGTGATGAAGCAGCGGTTGGTGCCAACCATACGTGCAGGCTGGTTGTGGCTTCTGTGGCCGTATTTGAGTTTGTATGTGCTTGCACCTCCGGCTCTTGCCAGAAGCTGGTTACCCATACAGATTCCGAAGATAGGCTTGTCGCCTTCCATTGCCTTGCGGATGTTCTTGACGGTGATATCGCAGAACTCAGGGTTGCCCGGACCGTTTGAGATGAAGAGTCCGTCATATTCCAGGGTGTTGAAGTCGTAGTCCCAAGGAACGCGGATGAGCTCGACTCCCCTCTCCACGAAGCAGCGGAGAATGTTGTGCTTTACTCCACAGTCCACGAGAACCACCTTCTTGCGAGGCTGTCCGTCGTTGTTGTAACGGATGACCTCCTTGCAGCTGACGATGGCAATCTGGTTCTCAAGGTTAGGATCCGCTACAGGGAAGTCTTTGGTCTCCCCTTCCGGAACGATGATTCCGAGCATGGATCCGTTCTCACGCAGAACCTGGGTAAGAGCACGTGTGTCGATTCCGTAGATTCCAGGGATTTTCTGTTCCTTGAGCCACTGGTCAAGGCTTTTTACGGCATCCCAGTGTGAGTAGTTGAATGAATACTCGCTGATGACAAGTCCGCGGACCCATATTCTCTCAGACTCAAAATTCTTTGAAATGCCGTCGGCATTCGGACCCTCGTCAGGAACACCGTAGTTTCCGATAAGAGGATAGGTTACGCAAAGAATCTGACCCGAATATGATGGGTCTGTAAGGCTCTCGGGATAACCGACCATCGCAGTGGAGAAGACTACCTCTCCGTCGCAGGGTCCGTCGTATCCGAAAGACCAGCCGTGGAATTCCATTCCATTGGCGAGTTTCAGCGTCGCGCTCTTTCTGTTCTGCATAAATTGTATACTGTATTAAAAAAAAGACCATTTCTAAAAGAAACGGTCTCGAATAATCAAAAATGGAAAAGCCAACCGTCTGCCCAGCAATGCTGTGCATTTGAAAACGGAACTGTGAGATTCATTTTCATCTATTGTTAGCTTTTTTGTAAGCGCAAATTTAAGATAAAAAAATTTAAAAACCTATTCTGCGCCCTTAACTTCCTGCCACATTGTAAGAAGTTTTTCCGTATCCTGGCCCCAGTCGTGCTCAAGGGCGCAGCGTGCGATTACCTTGGCGTCCGGATAGAGGACAGGGTTAACGCGGATGCTGTCAGCGCCCTCGCCGAAGAAGTAAGTAAGGTCAATCGGCTCATACTCTTCGTCGATCTGGCTTTCCAGGACTTCGCGTGCTCCGTTTGCGGCAACATAACCTGTCTCGTCCATATTTCTGATGGCGATGTCAGGACGGCACATGAAGTCGATGAAATAGGTGGCAGCCTTTACGTTCTTTGCGTACTTAGGGATAACCCAGCCGTCGAACCAGACTGTTGAACCCTCTTCAGGAACGATGTAGTCAAGGTCTACGCCTACGTTCTTAGCCTCATCGATTGCCCATACGGCGTCACCGCTCCAGTTGAGTGAAACCCAGGCGCGGTCCTTGGTGAGGTCTTCCTTACCGAAATCAGCCTCCCAGCCATAGACTCCGTTCTTCACTACTGAAAGGAGATAATCCTTCACAGCGGCGATGCTCTCGTCTGAAGAATCTCTCATAAGGCTTGCGAGCGTAGTATTGCCTGCTGCGAGTTCAGCCTGCTTGAGGTAAATAAGCACCGGTGCGTAAACGTCCCTCGGAGCGTCCTTGATGAGGACCTTGTTAGCAAACTTAGGGTTGCGGATTACGTTCCAGGTTGAAGCCTCCTCCGGGGTAACGTATTTCTTATTGTAGATAATTCCTGTAGTTCCCCACATATAAGCCACGGAATAATCGTTGGCGTCGATGTCAGGATTGATTGAACGGAACATTCCCTCGATATATGGAGCCCTGTTCATCTTGATATAGTTGATTGAATCAGGAATCTCTGCAAAATCAAGAGGAAGAAGGTCTCCTGTATTGAGCATACGCTCGATGATGTAGTCTGAAGGGCAGACAACGTCGAAGTCCTCATGTCCGATTTCAATCTTTGAGAGCATGCTCTCGTTTACGTCAAAAGTCTGGTAAATGACCTTGATCTTTTCACCTGTCTGTGCCTCGTACCACTGCTCGAAATCTTCGAGTACGTCTTCGGCAATATAGTCAGACCAGTTGTAAACCTTGAGGACCTGTGTCCTGTCGGTACAAGAGATTGCTGAAACAGCAAGGGCTGCAAGTGCAGCTGAAATTCTAAGGAATTTCTTCATTTCTACTTTGTTTTATTGTTCTTGATTGTTCTGATATTCACAATGATGAGCACCACCAGGATGAGGAGGAAAATAATCGTCATCAGAGGCTTGAGCTCAGGTGTGAGACCACCCTTGCGGGAGTCTGCATAAATATAGGTTGAAAGTGTCTCCAGACCCACTGATCCGCGGGTGAAGAATGTCACGGCAAAGTCATCGAGGCTCATAGTAAACGCAAGGATGAAACCTGTGAGCATTCCCGGATACAGCTCCGGTAGAAGGACTTTCCTGAGGGCCAGGCCCGGCTTTGCGCCAAGGTCGAGGGCTGCCTCGTAGATATTAGGGTTCATCTGAGTAAGTCTCGGGATCACGTTCAGCACAACATAAGGGGTACAGAACGTGATGTGGGCGATGATTACGGAGAGATAGCCCTGAGTAAAGTGCAGGAGTGTGAAAAGAAGGAAGAGCGATACACCTGTAATGATGTCCGGGTTTACGAGAGGGATATTGTTCATAAACTCGATTGTCTTCTTCCTTTTTCCCCTCATATTATATATACCGATTGCCGCCAGCGTACCCAGAAGCGTGGCTGCAGCAGCTGCTACCAGCGCAATGATCAGGGTTGTCTGGATGGCCTGGATGAGGGCTGACGTGCTTCTGCCGCTTCCCGTGAAGAGGTTGGTGTAGAGCTGCGTCGTAAAGCCCGTCCAGTTACCCATTGACTTGGCTTCGGTGAACGAGAATATTCCGATGAAGATGATCGGAGCGTAAAGCAGGGCCAGTACGAACCAGAGGTAGGCCTGAGAGATGATCTTTTTTCCAGTGTAAGTCATCAGATGGTTCCTCCTTCAGTTTCTTCGGCTTCTCCTGTAGGAAGAAGCGTGGTGAGTCCTACTATTACGAGCATAATGAGAGAGAGGGCTGCGCCCTGTCCCCACATCATATTGTTAAACTGCTCATTGATGAGCGATCCGAAGAGCTGTATCTTGTTTCTCGTTAGGATTTCCGCTACGGCGAAGGTTGATACCGTAGGCATGAACACCATCATGATTCCGCTCATGATTCCCGGAAGGGAAAGAGGAAGGGTCACTTTGGTGAACGCCTTAAACGAACTTGCGCCAAGGTCCCTTGCGGCTTCGGAATAAGACTTGTCCATTTTGTTGAGCACCGTATAGATCGGGTAGATCATAAATGGAAGGTAGTCGTATGCCATACCGAAAAGAAGGGATCCCCTGCCGAGAGGAAGGCCTGCTGCGTGAAAGATTTCAGCTGTGGCAATTGTTCTCATCAGGGCGTTGATCCACATCGGAAGGATGAAGAGAATGGCCGTGAAAGCGGATTTATTGAGATTCTTGTCTGCGAGAATGAAGGCTACAGGATAGCCGATAAGCAGGCAGATAAGAGTGTTTTCAACGGCAATCTCCATCGAACGCCAGAACGTCTTTACAATTGTCGGTTTTGTAAAGAACGCGCTGATGTTTGACATCGTGAATGTCCCGTCCGTGGCTCTGAATGCGTAAACCGCTATGATAATCAGTGGCAGGAGTACGAAAAGAACCAGAAAAATGAAGTAAGGCAAAGCCCATTTCGATCTTTTCATCTCTTACTTACCGCTTTGTGATTTTCATGTTCTCCGGAAGGATTTCTATGCCAACCATATCGTTCTTGTCCCAGACGTCATTGGTATCGACATAGACGTGGTAACCCATATCCGTAATGATGGTAAGGTGGTAGTGGTTACCCTTGTAGAGCAGGAAGTTGACGTTGCCGGCTCCGGTCGTTGTCTTCTCGTCGTCCTCAAGGTCAACCTTGTTGAACGGCACGTGTACGTCCACCTCGGTTCCCGGCTCGAAACCGGTTTCCTCGCACTCCCATACCTCGCCGATGAATTCCACCTTGTTGGAAGATTTCATCACACCCTTGAATACATTCTCGGTGCAGTCCTTGTGCATTACCTGGATGTCGTACGGGTCGATAGTCATTCCGACTTCCGTTCCCACGTCAAATTTGCGGTAATTCTGGAGCATCACCTCGTATCCGTCAGGAGTCATTGCAAACATCTCGTAATGCACGCCCTTGAACACGCAGGATTTGATAGTGCCTGTAAACTGAGCACCGTCGAGTTTCTTCTTCACCACGATATCCTCAGGACGTACCACGACGTCCACAGGAGTGTTCACTCCGAAGCCTTCGTCCACGCATTCGAATACCTGGCCCAGGAATTTGACCTTGCGGTCCTCAATCATCGTTCCGTTGAGAATGTTGCTTTCTCCGATGAAGTCTGCAACGAATGCATTTACAGGCTCGTTGTAGATGTCGGTAGGCGTACCGATCTGTTGGATCTTGCCTTCGTTCATCACGGCGATGGTGTCGGAAAGTGTAAGCGCCGCCTCCTGGTCGTGGGTCACATATATAAAGGTAATGCCGAGTTTTTCGTGCATTTCCTTAAGTTCTATCTGCATGTCTTTGCGCATCTTCAGGTCGAGCGCCGCAAGAGGCTCGTCAAGCAGAAGAACCTTTGGACGGTTGACAATAGCGCGCGCAATTGCGATACGCTGCTGCTGACCGCCAGAAAGGCTGCTCACATCCCTCTTCTCATAATCCGCCATGGATACGAGTTTCAGGACCTTGCTTACCCTCTTCCGGATTTCGTCCTTTGGCACCTTCTGGAGTTTCAGTCCGAATGCCACGTTGTCAAAGACGTTAAGGTGCGGGAAAAGAGCATATTTCTGGAAGACGGTGTTGAGAGGCCTCTGATAAGGAGGTACGCCCACCATATTCTTGCCGTCAAGGGTAATCACACCCTCGGTCGGCTCCAGGAATCCCGCAATCATTCGGAGCATCGTGGTCTTGCCACAGCCTGAAGGTCCGAGGAAAGTGATGAACTCTCCCCTCTTGATATACAGATTGATGTCATCAAGAACCTTCTTCTCTCCGAAGGATTTGCTCAAATGTTCAATGTTGATGATTATCTCATCAGGATTTGGTCTTGCCATCGAATTATTTCAAACCAGTATAATAAACCAGCCGGCAGCCGCAACGGCTCTTCCGGGCGCGAGGCCTAGAAGAGTTTGCGGATGTCGAAATAATAAGTTGCACCTACATTGAATGAAAGTGACTTTGCAAAATTATTGGCGGAAACCACTGCATGTACACGGAAGTTCTCGCATTCTGCGAACGGATACCAGATAGCCTGGAGGCCGCCGAATACAAAATCCTTGTCCAGCTCGCCGTGAAGGAAGGAGATGCTTGTCGGAACAAAGTGGTCTGACATGTCGTCCTCCGGCTCATAGTCGAAGATGCCCGTGTTGTTTCCACAATACTCATATCCGGCCTTAGCCGTAAGTGAGAATCTGTCACACGCATTCCAGGTAACATTGGCGGAGAACAAGCCTTCCTGCTTGAAAGATGGTTTCTTCCAGCCGAGGCCCATGATGTCCGCTCCTGCTGAGAACGTGTCTGAAAACTTGTAAATTGCGCCCAGGGCAAGAACATACGCATTCTCTTCCATGCTGTTCCTGTCTTCGAGCACGTTGACTGATGCAAGGGTCTGCAGACTCTCATAATCTCCCGTGTATGCAAGCGAGTAGGCAAGGCTGCGTTTTGCAGCATAATGGTTGCCGTCCTCATCTTCCATCCACTTACTGAACGGATGGCAGTTGAAAGGCGACGACGTTACCTGAAGGGCAACATTCGACGATCCGTCATCGAAGTTATAGCCTACGCTACCGCCCCACTGATATATGGAAGCGTTGTTCCATACCGTTGAGTTGAGATTGGAGAAAGAATCGAAATCGTTGGCATTGATTTCGAATGTTCCGATTTTGATACAGTCCTTTCCGAGAGTGAAGTCGAAGTTACCAAGTGAATAGGTAATGTTAGCCCAGTCCAGCCAGTTTGCGTCGTCAGACCTGAACGTGTTATCGTACAGCGACTTCGTATCTGTGGACAGCCAATGAGCTTCAACAGAATAAGAAAAATTACTCTCTCCTATTCCTCCGTCGAAAGTTGTGTAGAGGGAAGTGCTTCCCCAATCGAAACCTTTAAGACCATTGCTCGAGAGTCGAGCGTAAGGGTTGACATCAACCCTAGGAATGATAAGCCACTGCGTATCAGACTCCTCAGCCTCTTGTGAGAAGGCTTGGAAGCAGCAGAGCATACCGCAAAGCAAAAAGATTGATTTCTTCATTTGCTAGTACCATAAAAATGTTTTTAGATTACACTTCTGAGTGACAGGGGAAGACTGACTACTTCATGCCACTGCTTCGCCAAACCTGTGTTTTGACGGCGCAAATTTACATAAATATTCGAATTACCAATTTTTTGAATATATATTTTTAATCAAAATCCTAAATTTGCGGACTGTAATGACAATCTAATTATAATAACTATGGCTAAAGTCAACATACATACATCGTTCGGAGACATCGTGGTAAAACTCTACGACGAGACTCCCCTTCATCGTGACAACTTCCTGAAACTTGCCAAGGAGGGTTTTTACAACGGCACGCTCTTTCACCGTGTCATCAAGGACTTCATGATCCAGGGCGGCGATCCGGACAGCAAGACCGCAAAGGCCGGCCAGATGCTTGGCTCGGGCGATGCCGGCTACACCATCCCTGCTGAGATAAAGCCGGGCCTTTTCCATAAGCGTGGCGCCCTTTCTGCTGCCCGCACCGGTGATGAGGTCAATCCAGAGCGTCGAAGCAGCGGCTGCCAGTTCTACATTGTATGGGGACAGACCTACAAGGACGGGCAGATGGCCCAGCTGGCAAAGCAGATGAACATGCAGGCGCAGCAGGGTGTATTCAACAAACTTGTGCGCGAGCATCGCGACGAGATTATGCAGCTTCGCCGTGGCCGTGACAACGCCGGACTCCAGGCGCTTCAGGACGACCTGATCGCCCAGACACAGGCCATCGTCAAGGAGCAGGGCCTCGGCATAATGACCGATGAACAGAAAGAGACCTACAAGACGCTCGGCGGCACACCGTTCCTTGACGGCCAGTACACTGTTTTCGGAGAGGTGGAGCAGGGCCTTGACATCGTTGCCAAAATCCAGGAGGTCTCTACCGACGGTAATGACCGTCCACAGAAGGATATCGCAATGACAGTTACTGTTATTGATTAATTGTCAACCGCGTACACCGTCTATTTTAATCATTGGCTTGAAGTAAATGTTTAGATCCGAAGAAACCATAGCAGCAGTAGCCACCGGAACAGTTTCCGGCGCAATCAGCATTATCCGCATCAGCGGACCGGATGCCATCGCCATTGCCGACAAAGTCATCATGCTCAGACGCGGCACCATAGCGGACGCCCCGGGCTACAGCCTTCGATATGGTACCATCGTAGATCTGAAAAACAAAGTTGAGATAATTGACGATGTTATGGTAAGCATCTTCCGCGCCCCTCACTCCTATACCGGTGAGGACAGCATCGAGATTGCCTGCCACGCCTCCTCATATATCGTATCCAGAATAATGGAGATTCTGGTGGCGGCAGGAGCCCGGCCCGCAGGCCCTGGTGAGTTCACTCAGAGGGCCTTCGCTTCCGGCAAGATGGATCTTGCCCAGGCTGAAGCCGTCTCAGACATCATCGCCGCCAGCAGCAGGGCATCCCTCAGGGTTGCCATGAACCAGATGCGTGGCGGAGTTTCTGCAAAGCTTAAGGAGATGAGAGCCAAAATGCTAGAAATCACCTCCTTGCTCGAGCTTGAGCTTGACTTCTCAGAGGAGGATGTCGAGTTTGCCGACCGCACCCGGCTGAGCGCCCTTGTGGACTCTTCCCTCGCCCATATCACAGCCCTGGCCGATACGTTCAAAACCGGCAACGCCATCAAGAACGGCATCCCGGTTGCCATCGTCGGCGCCCCGAACGTCGGCAAGTCCACCCTTCTCAACGCCCTTATCGGCGATGACAGGGCCATAGTTTCCGACATCGCCGGCACCACACGCGACACCATCGAGGAGCCTTTCACCATTGACGGCATCCTCTTCAGATTCATCGACACCGCCGGCATTCACGATACGGACGACACTATTGAGAAGATTGGCGTGGAACGCGCCCTGAAAAAGCTCGAAGCTGCCGATATCGTCATAGCCATGGCCGATATCAGCTCTCCTGTTCTTGATTCAGTTATTGATTCATTGAATTTCGATTCACAGAAACTTATCATAGTCCTCAATAAGGCCGACAAGTTCTCCGGCTCCATCCCTACCGTAGATCTAGACCTTCCAGAGGACAGGGATATCCCAGTTCTTACCGTTTCTGCCAAGACCGGAGCTGGCCTTGACGCCCTGAAGGCCCTTCTTGTCGAGTCCCAGAAGGACACAACAGTGGATTCCGACACAGTCCTCATCACCAACGCCCGTCATCACTCCGCCCTGCTTGCCACCGCCGAGTCCCTCACCAGAGTCAAGGACGGCCTCCGGAA
>CADBMK010000163.1 GCA_902795785.1 uncultured Bacteroidia bacterium
ATATTGGAAAGGCCTCGGAATTGCGGACTCTCGTTAGAGGAAATCATTTCCGTTATAACACCGGCATCGGCCTTGGTAGTGGCCGATCCAGAGCCTACGCCCAGAGAAAGGGACTGCGGCTGCGCAGCCTCCCCGGGCGCCAGACCGTCATCCCTGACGGAACAGGCACCCAGAGCCAGCAGCGCTATAAGCAGCCCTCCTATGAAAGAACGGAATCGCAAGGCCGAAGAGGATTAGAATGTCAAATCTTCAAACTTATATCCAGTTCCCCACTGCAGATCTACGGAAAGTCCCAGAGACATGTTGGCAGTACGCAGATCCGGCATGGTGTAGTAGGCCTTCTGAAGAGCGGTCTCCGTCAAAGTAAAGACCGCAGTAGTCATGAAGTCTTGGATAAAGATACGAGGAATCTGCTTGGAGTCACCCGCTTTATGACCAGTGGGAACGCTTTCATTGTCGACACCATAAATAGGAGGTATCTGATGATCCGTGGGCCATTTGATGTCGTTTGGATTCTTATCGGCAATTTTGAGCTGAGCAGTCAGATAGAACTTAGAGCCGGCAGGAATGAGGTTATCACGCCCCCAGAAGTCCACACCTTGATTCTCAAACTCAAGGGCAATGAAGACATCATTTTGAGCATTTTCGGCCACAGCGGAGTTGTAGTTATCATAAACCAAGGTGTAGGTCTCCTGTCCCGTGGGCGTAGGAACAGTGGCATTTACAATCTTATCGTCATAGATTACTCCGTCAAATTTGGAATAATCCATACCTGTTGCAGGTGCCGTGCTGTACTTTCTAAGGAACTGCCAGTTATAGCGCGGATTTACACCGCCAACAAGAACGCCGACAAGCTTTATTGTATTTACTGCAATACTCTTATTGGACTCTTTTCCACCTGTCATGCTATATGCATTGTCCGGGAGCGTTGCTGCGGACGCAGCCACCGATGTTTTGAGAAGGGCAACACCATAATTGATATTGTCCCGCACAGCCACGGCTCGTGTAGATGAGGAAACTTTCCCGTCCTTAGTCCAACCTTCTCCCCACTTTTCGTCATTTGCCCAAGGCTTGGTTCCATTGGGGAAGAAATCAGCATCGGCGGAGTCCCAGTTAGTGTTGTTCACGCGAAGAGGAGAATTAACATAATAAATCAGTTCAGGTGCATAGACATACTTTCTGGGATCGAATCTGCTATTCGGCGTCACGAGCGCTTGGTTGGGATTCACATACGCAAACAGACCAGTTTCGGTATTATATTCCAATTGAGCTGCGCCTTCCGGGATATTGAAATCTCCGTATGGATAATCATTCAAATCACGGGCGCCATTGAATTGCTCATTCCAATCGTCATCAGACATCAAATGGATTTGGTTTACCACAATATCATGAATGCCGTTATGCACCTGTTCATCATCATTGATGTCACGATACTGCCAGTTATTCTTAAAATAATGAGTCATTCGATCTTCAATCTCCTTGGCAAGGCGCTTGGCGTTGGCTTCCCGTTCTTCTGTGGGAATTGCCGTTGCAACGGATTGAATAACTTCATACATATTCTGCATCATGAACTTGATGGCAGCAGACGAACCGGCACGGTACTCATTATCTTTAATATATGTGAACAAGGAATAGGTTTTTCCCAAGATCTCTTCCAGGGGATCCAGTTCCTCTACATTTCCACTCAGTCCAAAACGGTTACCATAGTCTCCAGGATTCGTAAACTCATAACGGGCACCCAACTCTTTCCATGTTAGGGCAGGAAGATTGTTATAACCATCTTGACTTTCTCCAGCTATTACCGCGCTGGTCATAATGCGGTTAATGACAAATACCATCAGGCGGGCTGTAGCTTTGTAATCATTCAGATCATCGTCGCCTCCAATACGTCGGAAAACCTGAAACTCAGTCTCTGAGGGATTCGGCTTGAATACATCAATAGTGCTTCCATAGGTTTTACGTTCCGCCGGAGTAGGATTGGAGGACGGTCCCACGGCTCTTCCATAAAAAAGGACGGCATCGGTCCCCACCGGAATCGACAATTGCAACACACGGTTGGAAGAATTCTCCTCATTAGCATTTTCTATAATGTCATCATCTGTACCTAACTCTCCATCTGGACCCGGAAGTACAACTGGTCCGTTGTCAATCTGTCCATTTCTGAATACAACTCCCAGAGGAAACTCCTTCACATGACTATCATCCCAATCCGAGGTTTTCAGAACATATGGGGTTCCAGACTGAGTATTTGTGGAGAATGCGTAGATATGAACGTCTTGAATACCCCTGAAGTTTTGATTTTTCTGAACAACATCAGAGGTCATCTTGGTCTGTTCACCCTGACCGGCAGCGGTCACGTTCAGCACAAACTGTGCGGTGACCTCCTTGGTTTCCGCATTATACAGCGGATTGGGTTCCATCTGCTCGCGCTGGCAGCCAACCAATGCGGCCAGCCCAGCGAGAGAAAGAATCAATGCTTTTCTTTTCATAGGATATGAATTTTAATTGTTAATTATAATCTGATTTTAGAAATCTACCTCCCATCCCGGACGGTCATTCCATTTAAGGGTAACACTCATGCCCACCCAGGGAGCCCTCGGATTCACGGCACCGTCGTCGGTCACCGTGCACTTGATAATCTTGAGCTGGCCCGGTTCAATGGGAATCTTGACGCCCAGCACGGTTTCCGTGACGGTACCGTCCGGCAAAGTGGTGTAAACGGTATAGAACCACAGGGATTCATCGGCCACCTCGGACACCATGTTATCGTCCGGGATAATGACCTTGGTATCGGAGACACCTCTGGACGGGAAAGTGACGGCGGCGTAGCACAAAGGCTGACCGGGGTCGCCTTTCACTTCCACTTTGTCGGCCCTGACCATGGGAGTGTAAGAGTAGCGGTAGGTGCTGTCGGCCAGCGAAAAACCGGTGGCAAAGCCGCTGGCAAACACCTTCATGCCCTTGATATGGCTACCCAGGGTATCCAGTACCAGAGCATGAGCACAACTGGTAGTATAGAGCTTAACGTCAAACTGCTGATCTTCGCCTTCCCGGATGTCCATAGGAAGGCGGGCAGTGAAGACGGCTCTCTTATAAGAATCAATAGTATCCTTCACAACCTGCTGCAGAACGGCGGAATGGCATTTCTCGTCATTGAGCAGCTGCAATTGAGGGACTTCAGAGTTATTGGCCAACGCTACGTGCATATACTTCCTCACAGGGATGAAGAGGGAATAACTGGACTGGTTGGCATCCATGATATGGCTCTCGTGATGCAGACGCAGCGAGTCACCAAAGACGTC
>CADBMK010000164.1 GCA_902795785.1 uncultured Bacteroidia bacterium
ACCTTGTCCGTATATGTAGGTCCGATACCCTTGAGGGTTGAACCAATCTTGCCCTTGCCGGCAGCAGCCTCGTTGGCTGCGTCAAGGAGTCTGTGGGTAGGAAGGATGAGATGAGCCTTCTTTGAAACCACAATCTTCTTCTTAGGGTCGATACCTGTGGTCTTGATGATATTCTCGCACTCCTCACGGAAGGTTACAGGATCAAGAACTACACCGTTACCGATGATGTTCTCGGATCCCTCCCTGAAAATTCCTGAAGGAATGCTGCGCACTACAAAACTCTTTCCGTCAAAATGAAGTGAATGGCCTGCGTTAGGGCCGCCCTGGAAACGGGCTACGGCAGGATATCTTCCTGCAAGTACATCCACAATCTTTCCTTTACCCTCGTCTCCCCACTGGAGACCAAGTACTACATCAATTTTCATATCTGTTTTAAATCAATTTTCTAGAATGGAAGGTCGTCTGAAGGGTTTTCATCCACCACCGGAGCGGAAGGCTGGGCCACAGGCTCTGCTGCCTGGACTGGCGCAGGGGCAGCCGGTGCCGCCGTCTCTGCAGAGTCCTTGCGACCGAGGAGCTGGATATTGGAAGCCACGATTTCCGTCGTGTACCTCTTTGCTCCGGTCTGGTCAGTCCAGGACCTGGTACGGATTCTTCCCTCGACATAAATCTGGGTTCCTTTCTTCACATACTTCTCAACAGTGTCGGCAAGGTTGCCCCAGACTGAAATATTATGCCACTCGGTGTTTTCCTGAAGTGCGCCCGAACGGTCACGGTACCTGTCCGTGGTTGCGAGCGTAAATGAGGCCACCTTCGCATTTGAAGAAGGTGTAGAATTCTTTCCGTCAAGGTAACGTACATCTGGATCTTTGCCAACGTTACCGATAAGCATTGCTTTGTTCAGTGACATAATATCGAGGTTTAATATATATTAACCTCGAAAGATAGCAAATTTCCAGTATTAAACCTATGCGTTTCTCTTAAGAAAGCACTCGATGGTATTCTCCATGAGACAGCAGATAGTCATAGGGCCGACTCCGCCAGGGACAGGAGTAATCACAGATGCAAGCGGTTCCACTGCATCATAGTCCACATCGCCGACAAGTTTGCCGGTCTCAGGGTCCCTGTTCACGCCGACGTCGATGACAACGGCGCCGGGAGCCACCATATCGGCAGTAACGAACCTGGCTTTTCCGATTGCCACTACGAGTATTTCAGCCTCACGGCACACCTTGGCAAGGTCCTTTGTACGGCTGTGACATACTGTCACGGTTGCATTCTCGTCCAGAAGGAGCTTGGACACAGGAAGGCCCACGATATTGCTTCTTCCGATTACCACCGCCCTCTTGCCGGCTATCTCCACGCCGGCCTCCTTAAGGAGCTTGATGATGCCCTTAGGGGTGCAGGCCACCGTGCAAGGCTGTTTCTGCCAGAGAGCAGCCACGTTGAGAGGATGGAAGCCGTCAACATCCTTCTCCTTGGAAATTGCAGCGATTACCTTATCCTCGCTGATGTGCTTTGGAAGAGGAAGCTGGACAAGGATTCCGTCAACGGAGCTGTCTGCGTTGAGCTCGGCAATCAGGCCGAGCAGTTCCTCTTCTGAAATTGTTGCAGGACGCAGGATGGTGGTGTTCTTGATGCCCACCACCTCGCACGCCTTGCCTTTGCCCTTGACATAGCTCTGGCTTGCAGGATCCTCGCCTACGAGAATGACCACAAGATGCGGAACGCGTCCGTACTTCTCAGGGAAGGTAGCCACCTGGGCTGCCATCTCAGCCTTCAGCCTTGTCGAAAGGTCTTTGCCACTTATAACTTTTGCCATAATATTAAAGCACGCGCCAGCCGATGTCGCGGCGCTTGAAAAGATTTTCACACTCTATCTTGTCGGCAGCGACGAGAGCCTTTGCCTGAGCCTCCTTAAGGTCTGCACCTGAGGCGAGCACCATAAGCACACGGCCTCCCGAAGTGACGATTCTGCCGTCACGCTCAGATGTTCCCATATGGTAGATTCTTACGGAAGGGTCACTGAGGGCGTTTTCGAAGCCCTTGATCTCGAAGCCCTTCTCATAACTCTGCGGATATCCCTTGGAAGCCAGAACGAATCCGAGGGTAGCCTCCTTCTGCCATTTGATTTCAGGCATCGGAGTATCGTCCACGATGGCAGAGAAGATATCGTAGATATCGCTCTGAAGACGCGGAAGGACAACCTCAGTCTCAGGGTCTCCGAAACGGCAGTTGAACTCGATGACCTTTACTCCGTCAGGGGTCTTCATAAGACCTCCGTAGAGAACGCCCTTGAAAGGACAGCCCTCAGCCACCATTGCGGCAGCAACCGGCTTCATAATGTTCTCGAGGGCAAACTCCTCGTCCTCCGCAGGGATGATAGGAACAGGAGAATACGCTCCCATTCCTCCCGTATTAGGGCCCTTGTCACCTTCGAAGGCGCGCTTGTGGTCCTGTGAGAGGGTCATAGGATAGACCTCCTTTCCGTTCACGAAGCACATGAAGGAGAACTCCGGACCGGTAAGGAATTCCTCCACCACTACCTTTCCGTGGCCGAACTTGTCATCCAGAAGCATATCCTTGAGAGTAGCCTCCGCATCCTGAAGGTTTTCAGGGATAACGACGCCCTTGCCGGCAGCGAGGCCGTCATATTTGAGCACGACAGGGAACTTTCCCGCCTTCACATAGGCAAGTGCCTCCGCGTAATCCGAGAATGTCTTATAAGCAGCCGTAGGAACATTGTATTTTGCCATCAGAGCCTTTGCAAAATCCTTTGAAGACTCGATTGTAGCAGCGGCCCTGGAAGGTCCGAAGATGCGCAGTCCCGCAGCCTGGAAGGCGTCTGCAATTCCAGCGGCAAGACTGACTTCCGGTCCTACCACGGTAAGGTCGATACCCTCCTTCCTGGCGAAGGCTACGAGAGCCTCCACGTCATTGTCCTTGATCGGCACGCACTCGGCCTGACGGGCGATGCCCGCATTTCCCGGTGCGCAGTATATCTTTGATACCCTGGAGCTGCGGCTGAGAGCATCCACAATGGCATGCTCTCTTCCTCCGCCTCCTACTACAAGTACTTTCTTATTCATAATCAGTGCTTGAAATGTCTCATTCCTGTGAAGAGCATCGTGATGCCGTTTGCGTTGGCTGCATCGATGCTTTCCTGGTCACGCACGCTGCCGCCAGGCTGAACGATGGCCTTGATGCCATACTTGGCAGCCGTCTCCACGCTGTCACCGAACGGGAAGAATCCGTCGGATCCCATTACAAGACCCTCGGCCTTGATATCCTTGCCCGCTGCCTTGAGAGAGTTTTCAGCCTCTTCAAGGGCGATGGCGGCGCTGCCCACACGGTT
This sequence comes from uncultured Bacteroidia bacterium, assembly GCA_902795785.1. Lineage (GTDB taxonomy): Bacteria > Bacteroidota > Bacteroidia > Bacteroidales > UBA932 > Cryptobacteroides. The sequence goes on from CADBMK010000164.1 coordinate 3,356, forward strand.
CATCTGGCCGGCGCCGACTCCAAGCGTCATACCGTCCTTGACAACCACGATGGCGTTTGACTTGACGTGCTTTACGATTCTCCAGGCAAACTGGAGGTCTGTCAGCTGAGCCTCGGTAGGCTTTGCCTCGGTAACGCACATATCAGCGGTAATCTTCTTTGTGACCGTATCCTGATCCTGGGCAAGAAGGCCGCCGTTCATGCTGACATACTGCATACGGGTCTTGGTATCGGCAGACATGTCAACCTTGAGAAGACGGAGATTCTTCTTGGTGGTGAGGATATCGAGGGCCTCCTTCGTGAATGAAGGAGCCATGATGATTTCAAGGAAGATAGGCTTCATAAGTTCCGCAACCTCGGCGTTGATCTCCTGGTTGGTTGCCACGATACCGCCGAAGATGCTGACCTTGTCAGCCTCATAAGCCTTGTTCCAGGCCTCAACTACATCCTTGCCGATAGCGGCTCCACAAGGGTTCATATGCTTGAGACCTACGCAGAACGGAACATCCGCAAACTCGCGCACGATGTTGAGGGCGGCATTCGCATCCTGGATATTGTTGTATGACAGTTCCTTGCCGTTAAGCTGCTCGGCTGTTGCAAGAGAGAAAGGAACAGCCTCCTTTGTGGCGTAGAACTTGGCATTCTGGTGAGGGTTCTCACCGTAACGGAGGCTCTGCTTGAGGTCGTACTCAAGGAAAAGCTTCTCGTTAAGGCCAGCCTGCGCACGCATGTATGTGGCGATTGCCATATCATACTCTGCGGTATGGGTGTATGCCTTTGCAGAGAGCTGGAGACGGGTTTCAGGAGTGGTGTCGCCAGTTGACTTGATCTCGTCAAGCACGGTCTTGTAATCCTCAGGATTAACCACAACGGTAACGGCCGCCCAGTTCTTGGCTGCGCTGCGGAGCATTGAAGGGCCTCCGATGTCGATGTGCTCGACAGCGTCCTCCATCGTCACGTCCGGCTTGGCGATGGTCTCGCGGAATGGATAGAGATTTACACAGACGAGGTCAATCTTCTCGATGCCGTTTTTCTTGAGCTGCTCCATATGGTCAGCCACGTCGCGGCGTGCCAGAAGGGCGCCGTGGATTTTCGGATGAAGGGTCTTCACGCGTCCGTCGCAGATTTCAGGGAACCCCGTAACGTCGCTGACGCTTGTTACCTTCACTCCGGCCTCGCGGAGCATCTTCATTGTACCGCTGGTGGAAAGAATCTCCCAGCCAAGGGCCTCGAGTTCCTTTGCGAACTCAACCACGCCCGTCTTGTCGCTTACGCTGATAAGTGCTCTCATATCTCTTACTTCAATTTAATGTCAACTCCTGGTTTGTCGGTAACCTTTCCGATGACGGTTGCCTTGTCGCCGTATTTTGCAAGAATGTCAATTGCTTTCTGAGCCTCGCTTGCATCGAGGGCGAGAACCATACCAACACCCATATTGAAGATGTTGAACATCTCCCTGTGAGGGATGTTGCCCTTTGCCTCAAGGAACTTGAAGATAGGAAGGATCTCCCAGGTGCCTTCCTCGATGAAAATGCCCTGGCCTTCCCTGAGGATACGTGGGATATTCTCGTCAAAGCCGCCACCGGTGATGTGCGCAACACCGTGAACGTCACAGTTGCGGATTACGTCAAGAACCTGCTTTACATAGATTCTGGTCGGGGTGAGCGCCACCTCACCGAGAACCTGGCCGCCGAGTTCGTCGTACCTTGAGTGGAGGTCCAGTTTAGCGTCGGCGAAAATCTTCCTGACAAGGCTGAATCCGTTTGAATGAATACCCGTAGAAGCGATTCCAACGAGAACGTCGCCCACCTTTACCTTGGTGCCGTCGATGAGTTTTGACTTCTCAACCACTCCGGTCGTGTAGCCGGCGATGTCATACTCGCCGTTCTCATACATACCCGGCATCTCGGCCGTCTCACCTCCGATGAGGGCGCAGCCTGCCTGACGGCAGCCTTCAGCCACACCGGCAACGATGGCCTCAACCTTCTCAGGGATGTTCTTTCCCTGGGCCACATAATCGAGGAAGAAAAGAGGCTCGGCGCCCTGTGCAAGGACATCGTTCACGCACATAGCAACTGCGTCGATGCCGATTGTGTCGTGCTTGTCCATCTCGAAAGCAATCTTGAGCTTGGTTCCCACACCGTCGGTTCCACCGACGAGAATCGGTTCCTTGATTCCCAGAGATGCAAGGTCAAACATACCGCCGAATGAACCGATATTACCCATACATCCAGGTCTGTCGGTTGATGCAACGTGTTTCTTGATACGACGGACAACGTCATATCCGGCTTCCAGGCTAACGCCTGCCTTTTCGTAATCTACTGCCATAGTATTGTGTTAAATTATATTTCCTTCATAAAGTTCCGTAGGGTACTTGCCCTTGAAGCACGCAAGGCACAGGTCTGATCTTCTGGCCGCCCTGTAGAGCGCTTCGTGTGAGATGAATGCAAGGGAATCAGCTCCGATTGCGTCACGGACCTGCTCAACTGTCTTGTCCGCGCAGATAAGTTCCTTCCTGGTGCTGATATCCACGCCATAGAAGCAAGGATACTGGAGTTCAGGGCTTGCAATCCTGACGTGCACCTCCCTGGCCCCGGCCTCGCGCAGCATCGTTACGATGCGGCGGGAAGTGGTTCCGCGGACGATGGAGTCGTCGATTAGGATGAGTCTCTTGCCTTCAACT
>CADBMK010000165.1 GCA_902795785.1 uncultured Bacteroidia bacterium
ATAATAGACAGAGATGCTGATTTTGAAAACATCATTCTCAGAAATGGGGCTTATACTCATATAGAATAAGCATTGACGAGAATGACACCGCCCTGGAGGCCGTGTCATTCTTCCGAATAGGGCACCGAATAGGCTGTATGCCATTCACTGAAGAATGATGGTTACAAAACAAGCGTAGCCCCGCAGGAAACGAAGGAGGGAGGAGACAGGCAGGGGAGGCCGGAGCCCGTGGCCGCCCGCGCCCGACTTTCTCCCGTACAAAAAAAGCTTTGTTTTGGGACCGAGTGGAGGGCGGCAGGAGACGGATTTTGCCAGAGAGGAGAGATTATAAAAAAAGGGACGCACTTTACTGTGCGTCCCTCGGATAGTTAGGAATTAACCGTTTGTGATTCAGCAGTCTATTTATATTCCCATTTAAAGAGGACCGGATAGTGGTCGGACAGGAACGGGACACCGTAGTTGGTGCGGTCTACCCAGTACTTGACAGGCGTTACCGACTTACCGCCATAATAGATATGGTCGATAATCTTGTTGCTGTCTCCAAAGCCGTTGAAGGTTCCGGTATACTGGTCTGAGCCGCCGGCCGCGGTACGGGCATAGTTCATGGCCGCATTCAGGCTGTTCAACTGGCCGTCTGAAGAGCCGGTATTGAGGTCACCCACATGGAAGATGGCCATGTCGGCCTCCTTTATGTCGGTCACCTTGCACAGGGTCTTGATTTGATTAACCATGAACTCGGCAGAATTCTTACGCGCTACTTCACTCTGATGATCATAATGCGTAGGGAAGAAATACATCACGGCATTTCCGTGCTTCTTGTCCTTGAGGGCAGCATACACGGTTATGCGGCGGCAGGCAGACTTCCAGTCGCCAAAAGTACCGTCAGTATTCTGGGCAGGGCGCTCGCGCGGAGTTGTATCCAGCCAGAAGAAATCCTTGGAAACCAGTTCAAAGCGGTCTTTCCTGTACAGCAGGCCTACGCCTTCTCCCTTGACGGTAGCCACAGAGCCACCGGAAGCATTGTCTCGGCTTACATCATAATATCCATAATCCGAACCCAATGTCTGGAAGAACCACTGTGACTGTTCCTGACGGATTTCCTGAAGACCCACAAGGTCCGGCTTCACGGTATCAAAGAACTTCTTCACGGCATCCTTGCGGTTATTCCAGGAAGCAGAGCCTTCTGCCTGACCAGGATAGCTGTCCGTGGTGTTTGCATAACGGATGTTGAAGGTACAAATGATCATTGGATCGGCGCCTCCCGTGGAAGGATCCGGATCCGGTTCCGGGTCGGTCTGGCCGAACGGCGGCGTTATCGGGTTCACAATATCCTTCTTCTCGCAGGAGGCACAAACCATCACTGCGGGAAGAAGAGTTAAAAGGAATAGTTTTTTGAAAAACATGGTTATTCTGCTTTACAAGTTTTACGAGAATTAGCGCCCAACTGAGACCAGCCCTTGGCAGGTCCGGTGGCTGAGCCTTTCACGGCGAAGAGGGTCACCTTGCCGTCATTCATACCGGTGCAGTAAATTGTACCGTCCGGGCTGATGGTTGGAGAAGTGCGGAGGGAAGTACCCAGCACAATCTCGGACGCTTTGGTTCCGTCCGGCTTGATCTTGACGAGTTTGCCCACGGTCTGATCGCTGCCGACCTGTTCAGACTCGTTGAAGTAGATGTAGCCCTGGTTATCTACGGCCGGGCAACCCCAGATAGAGTAGTTGTCACCGCTCGCAGGGACAGACCACTTCACGGAGCCATCGGAAGGATTAAGGGCAGTAAGAGCCTTGCGGGTAGTCACATAGACCGTGCCGTCTTCGCCCAGGACGGTACCGTGGCTGTAATAACGGTTCACGGAGCCATAACCGGCAGGAAGCGTCACTCTCCACTCAGGCGTAATACCGTCGGTAGAGCTATACTTGTTAAGGTCATAGCAGTAAACGATACCCGGCGTAGAACTGCTGCTGGTAGAGGTCTGTCCATAGAGGATATAAACACGGTTATTTGCATCAACGGCCATATAAGTGGTGAAGCCGCAGTCTGGATTTCCGGAGCCGGTATAACCAAGCATAAACTTGTCACGGGCATCGTTGCTTCCATACTTGATCCAGCCTGAGCCGGTCTTCCAGAATACACGCGAACCGTAAGTATCGTTGGTGTGGACAATGAGGTTCTCGTCCTTGGTGGCAGCGAAGCCGCCATATGAGCCCTGCTTAACCTGCAGACCGTTAAAGATGGTGCCGGCAGCCTTGTTCACCAACAGACCGTTATCCACGATGGTTGCGGTAGAAGGCCAGAGACCAGGATAATCGGCCTTTGAAGGGTTAGCCTTGGATGCGACAAAAATGTAATCATTCAGGATAACCGGAATCACGTTAACCATATATGCGTTACCATAAGCCAGATACCATTTGCAGGTACCGTCAGGGTTAATTGCATAGAGGCCGGATTCATTGGTAGTCAAGGTATTCTTGTAATCCTCATTGTAAGCCAGGGCCAGGTATACAGTACCGTCGGCATCTACGGAAGGAGTACATGAAGATCCTGTCTTTGAGCCGTCCTTGCTGCGAGGGTTGGCTGGCAGATGGTTTCCATACTGGTTTGCATCGTAACTCCACTTCTGGTTGCCATCAGCGTCGAAGGCCACAAGATGCAGTCCGCTTGAGAATGCATATACCAGGCTTCCGTCTGCGTTGGTTGCCGGAGAAGAGAACTTGGCATAAGCCTCGGCGTCATTGTCATAAGGATGAGCCCAGACAAGTTCAAGGGAGCTGGCGCTCTTATCCACATGGATAGTCTTCTTGACGGAAGCCTTCTTCTTCATGTTGTCGGTAACGGTGAGGGTAACCTCGATGTCGCCGAACTCCGGGAAGGCGAAAGCAGGATTCTGCTCGGTTATCGTGGTTGTACCGAATTTCCACTCCCAGGCAACCACTGAGCCGTCAGGGTCGGTAGACTTATCGATGAACTGAACTTCGTCTCCCGCGGCTACGCCTTCTGTCGGAGTCCATTCGAAGTCTGGTTCAGGTGCGGCGTTGGTATCCTGGATAGTAATGGTCTTTATGCAGGTAGCCGACACATTGTTGTTGGTAACAACAGTGAGCTTGATTTCCTTTTTACCGACTGAGTCGAAGGAAATCGGTTCTGTGAGGTGCTTACCCCACTTGTATTCATTACCCCACTCCCACTTGCATGCCACGATGATATCGTTGGTTGCCGAAGAGACGTTGGTAACATTGATATCCTCATAAAGCTCGTAGACATCCTTGTCCGTTGTGAAATCGGCGTTTGCCGAAATATCGAGCTTGTTGCAGGAAGCAACTGCAAGAATGCCCAACCCTGCCACGAGGATGATATTGATCAATCTTTTCATATTCTGTACGTTTTATTCCCAACCGGGATTTTGTTTGAGGGCAGGGTTCTTGAGAATAACATTCTCAGGAACAGGATAGATATACATGTTGTCGTTCCACTTGTGAGCCAGTTCATAGCCCAGGAGGTAGCCGCCGGCAGGATCGTCGTCAATCTTCACGGCCTTCTGAACGTCAGAAAGGATCATGGCGATGGACTTGTAGGTTCCTGTCTTCTGGTAGTCGGCATTAGCGGTCACATAAACATCAGGAGTGCCGTCTCCGTTCAGGTCCACAGGAGAATCCAGGGCAGGGATGTACACGCCGTTCCAAGGAGCGGTCTCCCAGTTGCTGCCACAGGCCCAGCGCTTGAGGTCGTTGAGGCGGAAGCCTTCGAGAACAAGTTCGATGGCGCGTTCACGACGGACTTCGAGGATTACCGGGTTGGTCACATTAGGATAGAAAGTATCCTTGAGATAGGTATCCACGGTAGTTGGGAGTTTGTCAAGGTCACCTCCGGTGATACCGGCGCGGCGGCGAAGGGCACCGATAGTCTTGGCCCAGTCGGCATCTGTAATCGTGCCAAGTTCAGCCTTGGCCTCGGCATAGTTCAGAAGAACCTCGGCATATCGCATGATTGGAACGTCGTTGTCGTTTGAACGGGCGTTGTCGTAACCGGAATCGTCCATCACGTATTTGGTGTACTGATATCCGGTAAGAGACAGGGACATGTCAGGAGCCGTAGCCACATAGCTGCCGCTCTTATCCTTGCGGGTATAGTCGGCACCGCGGATGGTCTGGCACAGACGGGCGTCACGGCCGCTGGTTTCCTGCTGGAATGTCTTGTAGGCGCCTGCCGCAGTCTTCTCTGAATAGACGGTACCGTCGGCATTGAGGTACGTCTTGGCAAACGCGCGCGTCATTGAGAGGTGCGGGCCATATGATGCGGAGTTGTACCACCAGTTGGCCTCGCCAAGGTGAGACAGATCCTTGCTCTGCATGTGAGCCAGCATAACTTCCTCGCTTACAGGATTGTCGCTGATAAAGAGGTCACGATATGCTCCGCGGCCGCCTTCTTCATATACGGTGCCGGTATGCAGTGAGTATGGACCATCATTCATGATTTCCTGAGCAGCGTCGGCCGCGGCCTTCAGGAGTTCATCGGCAGTGATTGTGCATCCTGCCAGATACTGGCTGCCGTACTTGCTTCCGGTAGCGTGATACTTGCGGAAAGTACCCTCGAACAGACAGATGCGGCTCTTGAGAGCAAGTGCGGTCCACTTGTTCACCGTGTTGGCATACTGCGTTTTGGCAGTAGCCGTAATATGCTCTGCGGCGAAGTCAAGGTCTTCGATGATGTGGGAAATAATCACGTCACGGTTGTCCTGTGTCTTATACAGATCGTCGTCGGTAGGATCGAGAGGATTGTCAATCCATGGCACGTTACCGTAGGTGACCAGTTTGTCGTAGTAAAGGTATGCGCGGAACAGTCTGGCGATTCCGGTATAGTTGTTCCTCACTTCCGCAGAAACTGCAGGATCCACGTTGTACTTGATGAAGTAGTTCACGTTGCGGATGCTGCCCCAGCCCCAGGATGTGGAGGTACTGGTGGTGTAAGCGCCCTGTTCATACGTGCCAACACTCATCTTTGCGGAGTGATCCTGCGTGGTATTGAGCTTGAATGCGTTGTCGTAATCGGGAAGGTAAGTATAGAAGCCGTTCGTATAGCTCCTGAGACCGGATTCGTCACCGAATACGATAGAACGTCCGGCCACAGCCTGCGGATTCTCTGTGAGGTCACAGGAAGCGGCCATAAGGCCCAGAGCAACGGCTGAAGAAATAATATATAATATGCTTTTCATTGCTTTTCCTCCTTATTATTTGTCAGTCTTGCCGAAGGTGAGCTTGACACCCAGGCTCCAGCTCCTCATGGTTGGGAAGTTGTAACCGTCACCGTTGGTGGAGAGGGTGCTGTCGTTACCATAGATATTGGCAGTTACGTCAATGTCACGGGTATATCTGTATAAAGGAGACCAGGTCCAGAGGTTTTCACCAGAAACATAGAAGGAAACCTTCTGGAAACCGGCCTTGCGGGTAAGCTTCTCAGGAAGAGTGTAACCAACCTGAACGCTCTTGAGGCGGATGTATGATGCATCCTGGAGATAGCGGGTGTTGGCATTTACGCGGCCCTTGTAGAAAGGAGCGAAGTAGCCGGTAAATGCAGGCAGATATGCATCAGGATTATCTTCTGTCCAGTAGTTGTTCAGGTGCCATTTAGGCATCTGGTTGTATGGACGGTTGTACATACCCCAGAAAGTAGAAGACTCGTTGTCAGGGTACCAGTCCTGCTTGCCTACGCCCTGGAAGAAGACGTTTCCATAGAAGCCGTTCCAATCCAGGTCAAAGCCGAATGAGTAGATGTAGCGCGGCTCGCTGTTACCGATAATCTTGCGGTCACCCGGATCGTCTGCGGTATTCTTGCCGCGGTCGATATAACCGTTGTTGTTCAGGTCTTCGAAGCGCATATGACCAGGGATCGGCACATAAGTTTCGGTCTGCTGCATCAGGGAGTTATAGTGAGTCTGACCGGCTGCGATAGCTCTCTGCTCATCGGCGGCAATCTCGTCCTGGTTCTGATAGAGGCCGTTACAAACATAGCCCCAGATCTCGCCCAGAATCATACCTTCATAGTAGCTGGTATTGTAAGAGTTGGTGCTGAGAGATTTGAGGGCGTTGTTGTACTTGTCAATCCTTGACCTGTAGTCGGCCAATGTAGCGTGTACGCCATACTTGAGCGGCTTGCCTGCCACATTGAAGGTATCGTCCCAGCCAAGAGCGATTTCAAAACCGCGGGTAGTCATCTCCGCGTAGTTGCCCTTAGGCGAAGAAGCTCCGAACACGTCCGGGAGTGTTGGTCCTACGGTGTACATGTTCTTGGTCTTACGAGAGTAGATGTCGCCGGTGAAACTCAGGCGTCCGGAAAGGAATTTCAAATCAAGACCGCCATCCAGCGTCTGAGCAGTCTCCCATGTGAGGGACTCAGGGATAGGCGTAGGAGCCGAGGTGTAGCTTACCTTCTGACCGTTGAGAATGGTGGTATTATCGAAACTGAACGTTTCGTCGTATGCATAGACGCTCACGTTACTGTTACCCAGTGAGCCATAGGAAGCGCGAAGCTTGATGCTGGAAATGGCGCTCTTGTCAACATTGAACCAAGGTTCCTCGCTCAGGCGCCAACCTGCGGACACAGACGGGAAGAAAGCCCAGCGCTGACGGGCAGGGAACTTTGAAGAACCGTCATAACGGCCGTTAACTTCCAGGAGGTAACGCTCGTCGTAGTTGTAGTTGAGGCGGAAGAACGTACCTGCTGTACGCCACTTGCTGTAGTCACCGCTTATATCCTTATTCTCTACGCCCAGGGCGAGAGCGATGTTGTCCACATTAGGAGACAGGAGGCCGTCGTTGTAGGCGTAAACCTGGCGGTAAACCTGCTGCTCGTAATTGTAACCGAGAAGGGCCTTGACGTTATGCTTGCCCCAGGTGTCCTCGAATTCAACGAATTCATTGGTTGCCACATAGTCGTAAGCACGCAAGGTTTCACTGATATAATCGGCAACGCCCTTGATCTCTGCCAGCGACTCGGTAAGACCTTCGTAGCGTGAGAATGGGGTTGGAAGACGGTGCACGTGGGTGTCATAGGCACGGGCACGATAGGTGAAGTCAGAATTCAGACGCAGACGGTTGTCAAAGAATGTGGCCTTGGCGCCGATGGTGCTCTGAGCCTGACGGTTGGTGTAGGTTCTGTTGCTGCCTCCATAAAGGACGTCACCAACGGAATAGATGGCGCTGTAGGTAAGAGTGCCGTCCGGGTTGAAGATAGGAGAGCAAGGGTGGCCCTCGTCGGCGATGTTACGCCAGACGTTACCGCCGCCTTCTCCGTTCTGGGTCTCAGGCATTACATACCTGCTGTATGCGATATCGGTATTGGACGTGATCTTGAGCCAAGGGGTAGCCTGATAGCCCACTTTCACACGGCCGTTATACATCTTATATGAGTCAGGATTTGTCTTACTGTCGAAAAGACCGTCGTTGTCATAAATACGGGCCGATACATAGTAGTCAAACTTGTCGTCGGCGCCGGAAACGGAGATATTGTGCGTCTGTGAGAAGGTGAAGTCCTTGTACAGAACGTCGTAGTAATCCGTTCCCTTATGGTAGTAGAGCCAGCGGCCGGCAGTTCCGATGGAACCGTCAGAAACCAGGGTCTCATAGTTGCCGCAAGCGGCTCTCTGGCGATATTCATCCAGCCAGGCCACAGAGAATTCCATGGTTTTGTTGATGGCGGTAGGGTTGGATCCCTTGTAGTTGACCCAAGACTTGTAGAAGTGTTCAGCCCAGGTATAACCGTCAGATACCACGTCAGGTATTGAGGTAGGGGTCTCGAATGAGAAGTTGGCCTGGTAAGTAACTGTAGCCGTACCCTTCTTGGCGCTCTTGGTTGTAATGAGCACCACGCCGTATGGAGCGCGGGAACCGTAGATGGCCGATGAGGCTGCATCCTTCAGGACGGAAACACTCTCGATATCGTTCGGGTTAAGCAGGGAGGCGTTGCCCTCTACACCGTCGATGAGCACGAGGGCGCTACCGCCCTGGCCGATGGAGGTCTTACCACGGATGTTGAACGAAGGTGAAGAGTTCGGGCGACCGTCCGTAAACTTGAGGTTAAGGTTAGCCACACGGCCCTGAAGCATCTGGGACAGGTTGGCATTAGGACGGCCGTCGAAGGTATCCTCGCCGACCTGGTCTACAGCACCGGTAAGGTTGGCTTTCTTCTGGGTGCCATAACCCACAACCACCACCTCTTCCAGGAACTCCGGATCAGGCGTGAGGGTAACATCAATCCTGGCGCGGCCCTGGACGGGAACTTTCTCCGTCTTACAGCCTATGCTTTGGAATAAAAGTGTAGCATTGGAGGGGACCTGAATAGTATACTGGCCGTCCAGATCGGTAGCCGTACCCTGCGAGGTTCCATCCACAATTACGCCGGCACTGATAAGCGGATTGCCCTGTTCGTCCAGGACCTTTCCGGAGACAGTGATCCTGCCCGCGCCCTGGGGGCTGCCCTGCGCAAAGGCAGGAGCCGCAAGAACCAAAAGCGCCAGCATTAGGGATGCAATTTTGGATTTCATAAATGCACTAGGTTAGATAAAGGTATAATTAGTAATAGTGTTAATTCGGGAAAGGGTTAAATGGTTCTTAGGTTAGGTATAATCGCAAATCTACAAAAAATATACATCGAATATCCCCAATCACCTTCAGATAAAGGTATCCGGAATAGGTATTTTTGACTTATTTTATTGTTACACAAACCGTTAAGTATATTTTCATATCATGAATAATCAAGATAGGTTTTTGTATCTTTAAGCCATGAAAACAATAATTATCCCCGGAATTCTACTGCTGTTACTCTTGCTTTCCTGCTCGAAAGAAGACCGCAAATACATAATAATGCTGGACGACACCCTTGAACGGAAGGAGGTATTTGACAATGAATTCGAGCGCACGGCCGACTCTCTGAGACATCAGTACAGTACGGCCGCCACAGACAGCACCCGCTGGCAAGCAGCCTACCATCTGGAGAAGATATTCTTATACCACAACGTAGACTCCTGCCACAGATATGTAAAAAAGATGCTGTCTTTGCAGGAGCAGGACAGCTACCGGCAGAATGTGAGCGGCGCCTGCTACGCCAACATCCTGTATAAGATGGACTCCCTCAACCGGGCCCGCATTGTTTTCGACCGGATAGACACCACCTGTCTTGACCCTGAAAGCTTCCGCATCTACAGCAGTGCAGGCTATCATATATACAGGCGTCTCTTGCAGGACGATGCCCGCTATGATGACGTTTGCGGGGTCATAATGAAAGACTGGTGGCAGAGGGACAGCACCAATATCGAGTGCGCATACTACCATGCAGACCGCCAGAAGAAAGAGGGCGTGCCCGCAAAAGTGTTGAAGGACCTGCAGGCGTGCGTACTCACCAGCCCCTACGACTCTGCCAAATCCTACTACTTCCAGGGCATGGAATACTTGGAAGCCGGGGTTCAGGACAAAGCCATGGAGCGATTCGCCCTGTCAGCCACTTACGACCTTCGAACCTCCACCAAAGCCTACAATGCCCTGTATGAACTTGCGCGCATCCTTTTCCGCAGAGGAGAGATCCAACGGGCGGACCGATATATGCGCATGACGCTGGATGACGCCAATTCGTCCAACTATGCACTTCGTTACAAAGACATTGTTGCATCCGAGTTCGAGATAATGAACGTGGTGCTGGAACAGGAACGAAAGCATAAGATTTACTTTGCTGCGGGCATTGTTGCCGTTTCCTTCATGCTACTGATAGCCATAGCCCTGCTGTGTCTTCTGGGCAAGTATTCCACCAGGCTCAGCATTTCGGGCAAACAGCTCAACGAAGCCTCCAAGATTAAAGACGGCTTCCTTGCAAATTACATGGAGAAGTGTGTGGACTACCTGAACAAGGTGGACGAGTATCGCTCATCCCTGCGCCACGCCGCCAAGCACGACGGTCCGGATGCCATCCTTGCCATGCTGCGCAAGCCGTCCTTCGCCGACGGTGAATTCAGCGAGCTGCTGGATTCTCTGGACTCAACCTTTCTGAGCATCTTCCCGGACTTCGTAAAAAAGGTCAACCTGCACATGCAAAAGGAGTATCAGTTGGAGCTCTCCCCAAAAGGAGGACTCACAAATGAACTCCGCATCCTGGCCTTCATCAAGATGGGCATTACCCAACGGCAAAAGATAGCCAAAATCCTTAACGTGTCCGTTGCCACGATCTACACCTACCACAGCCTGCTGCAGAAACACTCCCTTCACCCCGACAACAGCTTCGACGAAATAATCGCCACCCTGTAGCCTGCGGTGGGACAAGAACTTGCCCACAGGGTACAAAAAAAAGCATCGCAGAAGCGATGCCTTTTTTGTGCCCGGAGCCGGGCTCGAACCGGCACGTCTTTAAGGGACATTGGATTTTGAGTCCAACGCGTCTACCAATTCCGCCATTCGGGCAAAGGCCTGGCTTGGTAGAGCCAGGTTAGAGGAAACTACTTCTCAGCCTCTTCGATGGCCTTGAAATACTTGTATGAGTTAACCTTGAGCTCACCGGCTGCCTCTTCGTCGATAACTACGACTCCGTTAGGGTGAAGCTGAAGTGCTGAAAGTGTTACATAGTGAGAAACAGGGCCCTCGATTGCAGCCTGGATAGCCTTAGCCTTCTTGCTGCTGAAGCCCTCGATGAGAACTTCCTTGGCGCTGCATACTGTAGCGACACCTACTGACATAGCCTGAGCAGGAACCTTGTTAACGTCGTTGTCGAAGAAACGGCTGTTCACTACCCTTGTGTCATAAGTAAGAGTCATGACGCGTGTACGTGAGTTGAGTGAAGAGAATGGCTCGTTGAAAGCGAGGTGACCGTCTTCGCCGACACCGCCGAGGAAGAGATCGATTCCACCGGCCTCTACGATCTTCTTCTCATACTCTTCGCACTCCTTCTTAAGGTCAGGAGCGTTTCCGTCGAGAAGGTGAACGTTCTTTCTGTCGATGTCAATGTGATTGAAGAGATACTTGTCCATGAAAGAGTGGTAGCTCTCCGGATGCTCAACAGGAAGGGCAACATACTCATCCATGTTGAAAGTAATGACGTTCTTGAAAGAGATTTCGCCAGCCTTGCACATTCTTACGAGCTCATTGTAAGTCTCGATTGGAGTTGAACCTGTTGCAAGACCAAGCACGAATGGCTCAGATGTCTTGGCTGCCTTTGCCTTGATGGCATCAGCAATATGGTGGGCTGCCCATATGGAAGCTTCCGCCTTTGTGTCTCTGATGATAACTTTCATAATAAATTCTTTCTTTATTTATAAAGGAGTACAAAAGTAATATATTATTTTGATTATTTATTATTTTTGCAGCTCCAACACAAACTTATATGAGTAGCGAGACAATAAAGATCGTTGGTGGCGAGGTTTACACCCCTTCCGGTGTACTTAAAAATGCCACGGTTGTTGTGAAGGACGGCAAGATCGCCGAGATTTCTACCGGCTCTGTCGAAATTCCAAATTCCCAAATTATCAATGCTAAAGGCTTGAGAGTAGTCCCGGGCGGTATCGAGATGCACATCCACGGTGGTGGAGGCCGAGATTATATGGAAGGCAAGGAAGACGCTTTCCGCACCGCTATGGCTGCACATATGCAGCACGGAACCACCTCACTCTACCCTACCCTGTCCTCATCATCCGTTCCTATGATTCAGGCGGCTGTTGAAGTTGCCGAGAAACTCATGAAGGAACCTGGATCACCGATGCTTGGACTTCATCTTGAAGGACCTTATTTCAATCCTGCAAAGGCTGGTGCCCAGATGCCGGAGTTCATTACCCCGCCTATCAAGAAGGATTATGAAATGATCCTGGACAACACAAACACAATCAAACGCTGGGACGAAGCTCCTGAACTCCCCGGCACGGCAGAATTCGGACAGTGCTGCGTTAAGCACGGAGTCCTTCCTGCGATTGCCCACACAAAGGCTGAATGGCCTGACGTGAAACTCGCATGGGACAACGGATTCAGGCTTGCCACACATTTCTACAACGCAATGACAGGTTTCCACAACGTCCGTGAATTCAAGCACGAAGGAACCGTTGAGAGCGTTTACGCAATTGAGGATATGTGCGTCGAGATGATTGCCGACGGAATTCACGTTCCTCCGACAATCCTGCGTATGATTTATCAGATCAAGGGTGTGGAAAGGACTGCGCTTATCACAGATGCGCTTGCCGTTTCCTGCTCAGACAGCACGGTTGCATTCGACCCACGCGTCATCATCGAGGATGGCGTATGCAAACTCTCCGACCGCTCAGCGCTCGCCGGAAGTATCGCAACAATGGACAGGCTCATCAAGACCTGCGTTGAAAAGGCAGGAATTCCTTTCAGCGACGCCGTCAGAATGTCATCCGAGACACCTGCAAGAATCATGGGCATCCTTGACAGAAAGGGAACCCTCGAGAAAGGCAAGGACGCGGACATCGTATTCTATGACGAAAATGTAAATCTCAAATTCGTCATGGCATACGGCAAGATCATCAGAAACGATCTTCAGTAGATTTATTTAATGAATTCAGTTTTAAGGAGGATGTTCTTCTCTTCAGGAGGGACATCCTCCTTTAGCATTTTCTGGAAGAGATTGAATGCGCGGAGAGCAATCTCACCGAGAGGCTGCACGATATGAGGAATCGGCGGCACTGAGAGATTGTAGACATCACTCTCGTCGAAGCAGACACAGTCAACGTCCTTATTAAAACGCATATCAAGGGCCTGCATTGCAGAGAAAGCAAGTATGGCCATGCGCTTTGAAGGGAAGATAAAGGCTTCCACTCCTCTTTCCTTGGCCTCCTTCATAACCTCATAAACCTCCGCCTCTACATTTACCGAAGACGACGAAAGCCTGTGAACCCTGATATTTTCCTCAAGGCCGGCATCTTTCATGGCTTCCTCATAACCGGCAACACGGTCAACGAGGCTCTGGATGTCAAGGGAATAAGACAGCATCTCTATCTTCCTGCTGCCGTTCTTGATAAGATACTCGGCTGCCTGACGTCCGGAATGGACATTGTCCACAAGTACGCGGCCAAAGGAATCTCCAGGGACGTCACGGTCTATAAGGACGGTTGGAATGTTGTAGAACTGCATCCTCTCAAGGATTGGCTCGCTTCCAGGGCAGGGCGCCACGATCAGGCCTTCCACATTATACCCGATCATAGCATCCACAAGCTGGCTGAACTTTGGAGCGCTTTCATCAGAAGAGGCGAAGATAACGGTATAGCCGGCCTTGTATGCGATGTTCTCTATGTTCCTGCACATCTCGGCAAAGAACGGGCTGGCGATATCCGTAATGATGACAGCCAGGGTATGGGACCTTCCGCTTCTGAGTGACGCAGCCGCATTGTTACGCTTGTAACCGAGTTTCTGGGCCACGGCAAGGACTCTGGCAGCCGTATTGACATTGACCGGGCAGTCAAGTTTTCCGTCTTCGCCCACCTTGGCGTTCAACACAAAAGATACCAGGGTGACTGATACCCCGGCTTCCTTGGCGACATCCCTGATTGTAATCTTCTTCATCCCCTTTTGAATTTAGATTAACAAATATACTAAATATAAAAAAAAGAATAGGCCTCCCTTTTCAGGGAAGCCTATCCGTATATCAAAGTAAAAATTACTCTGCCTTTGGAGCCTCTTCAGCTGGAGCCTCGGCCTTAGGAGCCTCAGCCTTCTTTGCACGGCTACGACGGGTTGTCTTCTTAGCCTCCTTCTTTGTAGAAGAAGCGAGAGCAGCCTCGTTGAAGTCTACAAGCTCGATGAGTGCCATCTCAGCTGCATCACCCTGACGGAAACCAACGTGAAGAACACGGGTATATCCGCCTGGACGGTCTGCAACCTTAGGAGCAACTGTGCGGAAAAGTTCTGCAACAGCGTTCTTGTCCTTGAGGTAGCTGAATACAACACGACGAGAGTGTGTAGAGTCATCCTTGCTCTTAGTGATAAGAGGTTCAACGTAAGACTTGAGAGCCTTAGCCTTGGCAACTGTTGTGGTGATTCTCTTGTGGAGGATCAATGAAGAAGCCAAATTGGCGAGGAGGGCCTTGCGGTGTCCGCTCTTGCGACCAAGATGATTTACTGATTTATTGTGCCTCATAATTAATCGTTCTTTTTCTTAGGTTCAATATTATACTTAGACACATCCATTCCGAAAGACAGCTTCATCTTGTCAACGAGGATGTCAATTTCGTTCAGACTCTTTTTACCGAAATTCCTGAACTTCATGAGTTCTGTCCTAGAGTATGAAACGAGGTCTGCGAATGTGTCAATGTCTGCCGCCTTAAGACAGTTGTAAGCTCTGACTGAGAGACCCATGTCAGAAAGCTTGGTGAGAAGGAGGTGTCTCATTCTGAGTGACTCTTCATCGAGTTCCTTTGAATCAGACTCGATTGAGGACTCAATTGACATCTTCTTGTCATCTGTAAACAGCTTGAAGTGGTAGATAAGGATGTTTGCAGCATCCTGGAGAGCTGCATCAGGAGAAATTGAACCATCGGTCTCAATCTCGAGATTCAGCTTTTCGTAGTCGGTCTTCTGCTCTACGCGCCAGTTCTCCACTGTCCAGTTCACCTTTCTGATAGGAGTATAGATAGCATCTACCGGAATGGTTCCGATAGGTGTGTTCTCGTCCCTGAGTTCCTCTGCCGGAACGAAACCGCGACCCTTTGTGATAGTGATTGCGATCTCGAGCTTGACTGATGGCTCAAGAGAACAGATGTGCTGTTCAGGGTTCAACACCTGGAAAGAAGACAATCCCTTTGAGATATCCTCCGCGGTAAACTCCTGCTTGCCGGTGATAACTATGTTTGCTACCTCAGAGTCAACAGACTCAACCATTCTCTTGAAACGAACCTGCTTGAGGTTGAGAATGATGTCCTGCATACCCTCGATCACGCCCGGGATAGTTGCGAACTCCTGGTCCACACCCGAGATCTTGATCTGACTGATAGCAAAACCCTCCAGAGAGGCCAGAAGAATCCTGCGAAGTGCGTTACCGATCGTCTGTCCGTATCCAGGCTCAAGTGGCCTGAATTCAAAACGGCCGAGGGTGTCAGTGCCTTCGAGCATTATGACCTTGTCCGGTTTCTGAAATGCTAAGATTGCCATAATAATACTTTTAGGTGTTATTTATTACTTAGAGTAGAGATCGACGATGAGCTGCTCGTTGATATTCTCAGGGATGTCCTGACGTGTAGGAACGTTGAGGAACTTAGCTGAGAGAGACTGAGCGTTGAACTCGATCCAAGAGTACTTGGTTGCTGAAGCAACTGCGCTCTGGATAACCTCAAGGCTCTTTGAACGCTCCCTAACTGCGATAACGTCACCTGGCTTAACCTGAGTTGAAGCGATGCTTGCAACCTCACCGTTAAGAGTGATATGACCGTGGTTAACGAGCTGACGTGCAGCTGCTCTTGAAGGAGCTACACCCATACGGTAAACGACATTGTCAAGTCTTGACTCAAGAAGGAAGAGGAGGTTCTCACCCTTCTGACCAGCCATGCGGCAGGCCTTGTCGTATGTGTTGTGGAACTGGCGCTCGAGGATTCCGTACATGTACTTAACCTTCTGCTTCTCTTTGAGCTGAGTACCATATTCCTTTGACTTCTTACGCTTTGCAGCAAGTCCGTGCTGTCCCGGAGGATAGTTTCTCTTTTCGAAATCCTTGTCTGCTCCGAAAATAGGCTCACCGAACTTACGAGCGATCTTTGTACTTGGACCTGTATATCTTGCCATAGTAATTCTGCTTTAAAAATGATTAAACTTTACGACGGCCCTTAGGTCTACATCCGTTATGAGGGATCGGAGTTACGTCAACGATCTCTGTAACGGTAATGCCTGCGTTGTTGATAGTTCTGATGGCAGACTCACGGCCTGCACCAGGACCCTTTACGTATACCTTCACCTTGCGGAGACCAGCGTCAAATGCTGTCTTGGCAGCATCCTCTGCTGCCACCTGGGCTGCATACGGAGTGTTCTTCTTAGAACCTCTGAAACCGCTCTTACCAGCTGAAGACCAAGAGATAACCTGGCCCTGGTTGTTTGTGAGAGCGATAATGACGTTGTTGAAGGTTGATGAAATATGGGCTTCGCCATAAGCTTCAACCTTGACAACTCTCTTTGTTGCTGTTGTTTTCTTTGCCATAATTCATCGAGTTTACTTAGTTGCCTTCTTCTTGTTGGCAACGGTCTTCTTCTTACCCTTTCTGGTACGTGCGTTGTTCTTTGTGCTCTGACCACGTACAGGAAGGCCTACACGGTGACGGATTCCACGGTAGCAACCGATATCCATGAGACGCTTGATGTCAAGCGCAACAGATGAACGGAGCTCACCTTCGATCTTGTATTCCTCACCAATCTTAGCACGGATTGCAGCGACCTGCTCGTCACTCCAATCGCCAACCTTAATGTTGTAATCGATACCGCACTCATCGAGAATCTTCTTTGATGAGCTAAGACCGATTCCGAAGATATAGGTAAGACCTATAACTCCTCTTTTGTTGTTTGGTAAATCAACACCGGCGATTCTTGCCATAATCTATACTTAACTTTATTTGTTACACTTTATCCTGGGAATAACCCCCGGCATTTTATCCCTGGCGCATCTTGAACTTAGGATTCTTCTTGCAGATGACATAAAGTTTGCCCTTACGTCTAACGATCTTGCAATCCTCGCTGCGCTTCTTGATGGATGTTTTGACTTTCATATTGAAAAAAATTTATTTGTATCTGAAAGATATTCTGCCCTTAGTAAGATCATAAGGTGAAATCTCAACTCTGACCTTGTCTCCAAGAAGAATGTGGATGAAGTTCATTCTCATCTTGCCGGAGATGTTACAAAGGAGGACATGTCCGTTCTCAAGCTCTACCTTGAACATTGCGTTAGGGAGAGTTTCAACTACAGTTCCGTCCTGTTCTATTGCTACTTGTTTCGACATTAAAATATCACTTTAAATCTTATAATTGCTCTTTCTCGATAAAATCGAAGGTTGACAGCTGCTCAGCCTTGCCCTTTCGGACAACAACCGTGAGCTCAAAATGTGCCGCATTCTTATGATCCGATGTATGTACTGCCCAACCGTTTCTAGCTAAATACACACCTCTTGATCCTGCGTTGATCATTGGCTCTATGCAGATGACCATTCCGTCCGTGAGTCTTGCGCCGCTGCCCGGTTTTCCGTAGTTTGGAACTCCAGGAGCCTCATGCATCTCTTTTCCCAAACCGTGGCCTTCCAGCTCACGTACGATTGAGAATCCGAATGACTCTGCATATGATTGCACCGCGTGTCCGATGTCGCCGGTTCTGTTACCTGCTACAGCAGCCTCGATTCCCTTATAGAGGGAAGCTTTGGTGACGTCCAGGAGCTTTCGGGTTTCAGGATCCACTTCCCCAACAGGGAAAGTGTAAGCTGAATCACCGTTATACCCCTTATAGAACGTTCCGATGTCAGCGGTAAAGATGTCTCCCTCTTTAAGGACGTAATCTGACGGAAAACCGTGGACTACGACATCGTTTACCGATGCACAGATTGCTGCAGGAAAGCCTTCATAACCCAGAAAACTTGGAATAGCTCCGTTATCGCGAATGAAAGTCTCGGCAACCCTATTCAACTCTGCAGTTGTCACACCTGGGGCGACCCTTTTACCGACTTCCGCCAGCGTCTTCGAGACGAGTATGGCATTTTCACGTAAAAGCTCTATTTCTTCTTCTGTTTTTGGCTTGACCATCTTCCTTACTTTTTATACAAAATTACATACCTGAGCGGCCAGTAAGGCGACCAGTCTTCATAAGACCGTCGTAGTGGCGCATCAGCAAATGACTTTCGATCTGCTGGAGTGTATCGAGGACAACACCTACAAGGATCAACAGTGAAGTACCACCGAAGAAGCTTGCGAATGAGTTGCTGACTCCGAGCTTCATTGCGAATGCAGGGAGGATAGCGATAAG
>CADBMK010000166.1 GCA_902795785.1 uncultured Bacteroidia bacterium
AAGCCGACCAGATTGCTTTGGATGTAGGCCTCGGGATTCGTAATGCTGTATCGGACACCTGCCTGGGCGGCAAGATTCACCACAATGTCAGGCTCATACTCCGAGAAAACCGTATCCACGGTTGCCTTATCGGAGATATCTCCGCCAATGAAGACGAAGCGGCCCTCGGAAATCCTCCCGATCTGTCCAAGACGCCAGTCCTTAATGGACACGTCGTAGTAGTCGTTCATATTGTCGAGCCCCACAACCCTGACGCCGGGATTCTCCTTCAGGAGTCTCATGACCACGTTGGCGCCGATAAAGCCTGCGGCTCCGGTGACAAGTACAGTCTTATTGTCAAAAACCCCCATTCCTTAGTCTCTTCTGAAAATATCCCTGGTGTAAACTTTCTCCTGAACGTCATCAAGGACCTTGTCGTAACGGTTTGCGATAATGGAATCGCTCCTGCGCTTGAACTCTTCCAGATTGTTCACAACCTCGCTTCCGAAGAATGAAGAACCGTTCTCGATTGTCGGTTCATAGATGATGACCTTGGCGCCCTTTGCCTTGACACGCTTCATGATACCCTGGATAGAACTCTGACGGAAGTTGTCAGAATTGCTCTTCATCGTAAGACGGAAGACTCCTATAGTGACTTCCTTTTCCTTTGACTGGTCATAGGCGCTGTTCGAGCTGTAATAGCCGGCCTTCTCAAGAACTCTGTCGGCGATGAAATCCTTACGTGTCTTGTTGGACTCAACAATGGCCGTAATCATGTTCTGAGGCACGTTGGCATAGTTGGCGAGAAGCTGTTTGGTATCCTTTGGAAGGCAGTATCCGCCATAACCGAAGCTCGGATTGTTATACTGGGTGCCGATACGCGGATCCAGGCACACGCCGTCGATGATATCCTCGGTGTTGAGACCCTTCATCTCAGAATAGGTATCAAGTTCATTGAAGTAGCTTACTCGAAGGGCGAGATATGTGTTGGCGAAAAGTTTCACGGCCTCAGCCTCGGTAGAGCCCATGAAGAGAACAGGAGTATCCTGCTTGATGGCACCTTCCTTGATGATGGAAGCAAACTTGTGGGCGGCCTCCTCAAGAAGGGCGTTTTTCTTGTCATAGCCCACGATGATTCTTGAAGGGTAGAGGTTATCGTAGAGAGCCTTTGACTCGCGGAGGAACTCCGGAGCAAAGATGATGTTAGGAACCACAACCTTCATCGTGCCGTCGGCCTGCCTTTCACGATAAGCGAATTTCTGGCGGACAGACTCCGTATAGCCGACAGGGATAGTGGACTTGATCACCATTACAGCGTTAGGATTAACCTCAAGGACAAGTTCGATCACCTCCTCCACGTGGGAAGTATCGAAGTAGTTCTGCTTGCTGTCATAGTTGGTCGGTGCGGCAATCACGATGAAATCCGCATCCGCATATGCCTTTCTGCCGTCGAGGGTAGCCTCAAGGTCAAGGTTCTTCTCCGCAAGATACTTTTCAATGTATTCGTCCTGAATCGGTGAAATCTTCTTGTTCAGCTTCTCAACCTTCTCAGGAATGACGTCCACGGCAGTAACGTGGTGATGCTGAGAAAGAAGCGTCGCGATTGAAAGGCCAACATAGCCTGTTCCTGCTACAGCGATTTTCATAACTAAATGAATTAATGTTTAATCTATAAATCGAGCCCCGTCGGAAGGTTCACAGAAGAATACCCTGAAGGTGTTCTCATACTCGGGGTACTTCTCAAGATACCTTCTTGTGATTTCAGCCCGAATTTCTTCCTCGCGGGCCGGGTCCACCAGGGCGATGCAGGCGCCCTTGAAACCGGCTCCGCTGAACCGGCCACCATAGATGCCGGGGAGCGTTTTCATAATATCATAAATGGCAATGAGTTCAGGCGATCCGCATTCGTAGTTGTGAATGGAACTCTCGCAGCTTTCAAAACTCAGTTTGCCAAAAAGGTCAAGATTACCGGACTCCCAGGCCGTTACACCCTTGCGCACACGCTTGAACTCGGAGTAGAAATGCTCAGCTCTGCGGGCAAAACGCTCAGGCAGGCGTTCACGGGTCCGTTCATACATTTTATATGGAACATCCCTCAGGAATGTCTTGTCAAGGCTCCTGAGTGGCTGGTCGGAAAAGGCAAGCATATCCCAGGCTGCCGTCCTGCACTCGCTTACGCGAAGATTGTAGTCACTTCCGGCGAGACTGCGGACAAGCCCGCTGTAGAAGATTCCCAAATGGAAATCCTTCATATTGTCCGGAGTACGGATATTGCGGTATTCTCCGGATTCCGTATCCACAAAAAGAAGACTGTTCCGTTCCCCCAGCACGATGCAGGCCTGATCAAGGATACCATTGTCCAGACCGATGTAATCCCTCTCGGCGGACGAAGCGGTCCTGATTACTTCCATCTTGGTAAGGGTAATGGCATTAGCCTTGGCAAACGCCATCACATATGCAACAAGTACGGCGGCGCTGGCGCTCAGACCGCCTATAGGGAGAGAACCGCTGAGACGTCCCCTGATGCCCTTTCCCAGAACGAATTTCCTGCCGAGGGCGAACGATGCGCCCCTGGCGTAGTCTCCCCAGTTGCCGGACTTGACCGAAACGGGATGTTTTACGTTGAATTCCACCTTGCCGTCATAATCATCGCTCTCCAGGCAGACAGAGCCGTCATCCGTTGGCTCGAACCAGAAGTTCACGCCCTTATCGATGGCGAAGCCAGTCACGATGCCGTGCTGATGGTCAACGTGGGCGCCTATAGGGCAGACTCTATACGGAGAGAAGATGTGATAGCGGGAAGAAGGTCTGGATGAATCGGGAAGGTCCACGCCCAGCAGCGCCTCAATCCTGCGCTTCAGGGCGGCTGGCACACTGCGGCGGCCCTTGATCATCTCACTGAGATGAGAAGGTTGAAGTCCAAGTTCTAAAGCAAGCTCCTTCTGAGACAGCCCCCTGGACTTGAGAGCCCCTTTAAGTGTGGTTTCCATATATAATTCCCAATTTCTTGAACAAATATATATGGAATTCCCATTATATCAAAGGGAATTCCCAACTTTCAGATACAAATCAAGATATGCTTTTGCCGTGTTCTCCCAGGAATAAAGTTTCACGCGCTCAAGGCCATACTCGGAGATATTCTTCCTGAACGTAACGTCGGTCTCCAACTTGAGGAGGGCGGAGGCAATATCGGCTGGATTCCTTGGATCCACCAGAAGAGCGCCCTCTCCAAGTATCTCCGGGATGGCCGAAGTGTTTGACGCCACAACGGGAGCTCCGCACGCCATGGCCTC
Organism: uncultured Bacteroidia bacterium; assembly: GCA_902795785.1. Taxonomy (GTDB): domain Bacteria; phylum Bacteroidota; class Bacteroidia; order Bacteroidales; family UBA932; genus Cryptobacteroides. The sequence continues at coordinate 3,273 of CADBMK010000166.1, forward strand.
AAGGGAAGGAATGCCGAAACTTTCCCTCAATGAGGTATAGAGGAAGGCCATACATCCATTGTAAATGTCAGGCAGATCCGTGTTCTTCACATAGCCCAGGCACTTGATGTGGTCCAAGATTTCCTCATGGGAAATGCCGGCTGCAATTCTCCTGACATTCTCAATGCTCAGGTCGGCAATCCAGAGAGGCAGTTTGAGCAAGGATTTCTGGAGATAGATGGCATAAGCCGCAAGAGTTCCGGCCGTATTCTTCTTTGGGTCAGTATTTCCAAGGAAGAAAAGATATTTCTGAGCGGCGCCCTTGCTGCGGAACGTCGGACTGTAGCCATTGTAAACGGTGACTATCTTGTCCGGGGATACGCCTGCGGTCTCTACGATTCTCTGCTTCTCATAATTGGAGACAGTCACTATTGAAGTGCTCCTCCTGACAACTGCAGGAACTATCATTCTGCGGTAGATTCTTCCGAGTCTCTGATACAGGGACGGATTCACCCCTCCAACCTTCTCCAGGAATATCACGTCATGGAGAGTAAGAATCAGATTCTTGCAACCCGGGAACAGAGGAGCCGTATTGCTGGTACAGTGAAGGATATCCGGTTTGATTTTCCTGACTGCAAGGGGCAGGAAAACCTGCTCCCAGAGAGCATAGCCAGGGACTCTCACATCTATGATATGGAAATTATCCGTCTCCTCAAGGCAGCGGTCAGGGCCGCCGGCCGTGAAAACGTAATACTCATTTTCCTTGTCTATCTTCTGAAGACAACGGAGCATCTCCAGCACGACGAAATCCATACCGTGCTTTCTTGCCCTGAATATTCTATGAGCCTCAATAGCTATTTTCATCTTATATGTTCTGTATGAATAAACCTGTCTCTCATACCGCGGATGCGGAAAAGATTCAAAAACGACATTATTGCAAGCAAAGGAGCAATCAAAAGGGCCTTGACCAGTTTCCCGTCCTTATGCTTTTTCGGGAGCGCCGCGATAAATGAAACAATAAGGATGAACGAAAGGGCGAACCACTTTGCAAACTTTGGACTGCCAAGGACAATATATAGGACCGTCATTAGCAAAGGAACAGCGGCGAGCACCATCCTCGGAGGAAACAGCCACTGGACGAGTTTGTCTATCAAACCGTAGTTGCGATCCCGGATTGCAGCAGGGAGACGCTTCAGAGCAGTAACCGCACAGTTGAACTGGGCGGCAATCCAGCGGCGGCGCTGATTGTAATATCCCCTTGCGGAAGAAGTCTTCTCGTCAAAGAGGTACACGTCATCCAGATAATCTATAGCAGCCCCCTCTTCAAGAAGCATCAGTTCAAGTTCCTTATCCTCTCCGGAAGTAGTGCAGCGCCCGATATGGTCATAGAACCAGGAGTAATCAAACGCCATACCCGAGCCGATAAGCGCTGGTGGAAGGCCCATGGCCATATGCCCGGCCCTGAAAACGGAGTTGTTGATTTCCTCCGAAGCCGCATCAAGCACCGCCGTGGATGAATTCCTGTTCTTAGCCTTCCTGTGAGCCTGAATTGCCACCGCACCGTCCTGAAAAGCATCAACCACCCTGGTCACGAAGGTCCTTCCGATTACATTGTCGGCATCAAGGATGATCACAGTATCGGCGGCATTAGGGCCAAGACAGCTTACAGCCCGGGCAAGGGCCTTGGCCTTGGAACTATTCTCAAAAGATACAGGCAGGACCTCAACAGGGATCTTCCCCAGCTCTTCAATGGTTTCTTCAGACATTCCGTCCGAAATAACCTGAACCCTCATGATATCCCCTGGATAATCCTGCATCACTGCAGACCTGGCGGTATTCAATATCACCTCATCAGCCTTATAGGCAGGAATAAGTATAATAACTTCCTTAAATTCTGGATACTTATGAACCGGCCTGGAAGGCACGAACCAGGACGCGAGAGCATAAAAAATAAAATAGATTCCAGGAACCAACAATATGACAAAAAGGATCCAGTCCAAAACTCCCAATATCGTCATCATAGCATTCCCATTTTAAAAAAATCTCTAACACCCTTCCAGCTTGCCCTCACATTCTCCACTCTGCCATGCGCCAATTCGGCGGAGGCCCTGCGTGGGAAGGATACAAACAACTGGAATACGACAGAAAGGAAACGCTTCAGGCCGCTGAGATTGCGTACGGCAAACAGAAGACGGTTCCTGGTAATGTAGTAGCAGCGCATCGGGCTGTTTTTGCCCGTGGTTGCGCTCTCTTTGTGAAAAATGGTACAGTCCGGATTATACATGATCTTCCACCCGCATCGGCGGAACATCACAGACCAGTCAATTTCCTCATAGTAAAGGAAATAGCACTCAGGCATAGGACCGACCTCGTCAAGGGCCGTGCGGCGCACAAGCATCGCGGCGCCATGAGCATATGCGCTCTCGCCCTTTTTATCAAAATCTCCGTTATCGAGCCTGCCGAATCCCACCAGGCTGTTCCTGAGGGTGATTGGCGAGAGAGGCGTATATCCCGCAAACTGGATAGGCCTCGGAGGGTCGTAGAAACGGATTTTCGGGCAGACGATTCCGACATCAGGATTCTCTTCAAGCATCCACACCAGTGCGCTGAAACCGTCCTCCTCAACCTCGGTGTCGTTGTTAAGGAAAAAGACGTAATCTCCATGCACATAAGGAAGCGCCAGATTGTTTCCTCCGGCGAATCCCAGGTTTTTCTCGCTCCGGACCGTCTTCACATAAGGATACCTGCCTGCGATGTCCAAGGCCTCGTTTCTTTTGGAGCCATTGTCCACCACTATGATTTCCAACGAGCAGGAATCTATTATTTTCAATGATTCAATGAGACTGCATGTAAGGTCATAGCCATTGAAATCAACGGTTACGACCGTTACCTCAGGCTTTACCTTTTGCTTTTCCATCTTTATTCTCGGTTAGTGCTATTTCTTTCTGTTTCTTTTTCTTTTCCAGCTCGGCGTCGAAGACCGGAGCCAGGAATACGAGTCCCAGGCAGGTGTATGCCATAATAGAGTTAGGATACTGGCTGAACACCTCGTTGTTGGAGGACATCACGAACAGTCCCGCAACGCCGCTCAGGAAAGCGGCAGACACGCCCTTGACCTCGTTGTTCTTTATGGAAAAGAATATGATTATACCGCCTCTGACCAGGAGGTAGATCATTATTCCCAAATACAGGGTAAGTCCTACGCGTCCCGTCTCAACCCAAAGCTGAACAAACCAGGAGTCCGTAGGGATATCCGCAAGTTCGGATGTATCTCCGAATTTCTTTCCTCGTCCGGCACTCATTCCAAGGCTGTTTCCAAATGGCAGCGGCTCCAGAAGTTCCTTAAGGCGGGCCTGATTCCTCTGGCGCACCTGGTAAGACTCGTCGCTCTGGTCAAAAACGCTTCGTGCCCTTCGGATAACCGCATTACCCTGCCCTATCGTCGTATATTTAAGAAATACAAATGACGAAATCATAATCAGGAAGACAGGTATCGCGGTTCTGGGATTTCCGCAGACCATGACAAACACGGCGAGTCCGACGAAAGGCACTGCAAGGGCGCTTCGCGTTCCGGAAATAAGGAGTCCGTATATGGCAAGGCCGGCCGTCAGAAAATAGAAAATCTTCAGGAAGAGATTCTTGGTATAGGCAGCCACAAGCAGGAATACCACCGAAGCCATTCCCATATTGCCGCCGAAGTTGGATGCGTCCGTAAAAATGGAGAAGTAACGTATGCCGCTATGGATGATATGGGTTCTCTGCCCGTCCATTACGTACAGGAAATACTTCTCGGCGCTGTCCCAGCCCACATACTTCTGCATCAAGGCCTTTCCCACGGCCACCAGTACCAGAAGAGACCATACCACAAGCAACTTGTGCACCGTCTGGAACGAGTCAAACGTAGTCTGTACAAGAATAATGATAATGAACATGTACAGGCCCATGTTCCTCACGTGCATAAACCAGACATAAGCCGATATGGTTCTTGGGTTGAAGGCCTCAAGGATACAGTAGACAAGCCAGATGCCCGTGGCAATCACCGGCTCCATCCTGACGTGGGAGTAGATGATGGAATGGGACATGACGTGGCACAGCAGGACCAGCAGCGTGTATGCTATCATACCGTCCATTATTATACCGATTGGGGCGTTGAGCCAGTAGCGGCCTACGAACGGGATGAAGAAATTCACCACGAACAGGAGCAGGAAAGCATTCTTAAGTTCACCCACCGTAATCATAATGATATAGGCAAGTGCGGGAAGCAGGGCGACGGCCACAGGGATGATCATATTACCCTTGGAACCGGCGTAAATCAGGGTAATCACCGAGAGCGCCGCGGTAACGCAAAGCGTTATCTGGCGCCAAGGAGAATACTTTCTTTTACCCTGAAGGACTTCCATACTATTCCTGATTCTGATTATCTGAGAGTCCGAGATTCTTGACAGTGAATGCAAATCTGTGCATTGCGGTGTAAGGAGGAAGCATTCCGGTGAATGCACCGATCACATCCTTGTCTGCATTGCTGAGCACGGCACGGATTGGCGTCGTGTTGGTCTGAAGTTTCAACTGACGCAGCAGGATGTGGTCCATTCCCTTCCAAGGACGTGACGAGTCCACAAGAAGAAGGTTGACGGCAGCAGAGGCCACGAGCCTGTTAGGAATGGAAACCCTTGAGAGTGGAGGATATTCCACGATAATAATGTCACACTCCGCCGGATCCACGCCTCCGTCCATAGGAATCGCAAAGTCATAGATTGACCACGACATAAGGAAGGACTTGGACGTAATATCGAAATCCTTGTTCCAGCTGAAGAAGGCAGGCTTAAGGTCGATACTCTTGAAGTATTCTCTCAGGGTCTCTCCGAAAACCGTCTTTCCGTCAGCGTAATCCGTACTGAACACATTGATGATGTTGGTCAGTTTGGAACGGTCAAAGAAGTTGATTGTGGCGTTACCAATATTCTGAATTGCAGAATTCTTGATGAGGTCCGCATATTTATCCTTACTGTCCCTTTCTGGCATCGCGCCAAGAACTTCCACACCTGTAATCCTTTCCGCGCTGGCTTTGTCGAACGGACGACGGCTGAGAATCTCCATTATGACGAAAAGGAGGAAGAGGAATATGAACTCGCACACGAATACCAGAACAGTGAGCACGGTGTTTTTGGTAGCCTCAGGCTCGATGGCGACGCTTGGAGGCGACATCACCTTGAAGGTAGCCGACGTCATCTGAAGATTCTTCTGACGAAGGCGAGCCTCGTTGAGCGCCTGAAGTACAGAAAGATAAGTCTGTTCAGAGAAATTGATGGTACGGTTCTGCCTCTTGAGGGACGAGCCCACAGGAGAGAATCTCTCATACTCATTCGTCAGCGCTGAATAGTTCTTCTCCAGCACATCCAGCTCGGCGCGGCTCTTTGTTTCAAGCAGAAGGGCGTCAAGCCACTGGGTGATAAGGTCGGCTGAAGCCAGACCCTCCTTCGTAAACTTCTGTGACGTAAGATCGGTCGTAATGCTATGGAGCTTTTCCGTTTCACTTGCAATCTGCGAGTTGACACTTGAGTTGTTCCCCGAATTCTGAGCCTGAGAATAGAGATTGCCGATGGTATTGAGGGACTTCAGGAACTCAGCATTATTGGCCACCGTATTCATTCCGTCAAGCTTGGCTTCAATGGCCTGGCGAAGAGCCTGGGATGACTTAAGGTTCATGTTGGTAGTTTCAAGTCTTACGTCAAGATCCCTGGTGCGTTCGGCGACCATCTTGGTCTGCTCCTCGTAGTTGATAATCTGGTTGTCAATATTGAAGTCCTTGAGGCCTTCCTCAAGTGTATTCAGCTCGGCGCCCACCCTGACGAGCTCATTCTCAAAATACTTGATGACATCGTTGGTCTGCTCGTAACGGAGAAGCTTGTACTGATTCATAAACTCGTCCGTCAGAATCAGAAGCGTATGGTAGACCAAAAACGGATCATCGTTCTCGTATGTCATGGTGAGCATATCGGAACTCTGCACCTTGTTAACCTCAATGGAATTCAGGGCCGTGTAACTGTAGTGACGGTCATTCCAGTGGAAGAGGCGGTAGAGGTAGTTGCCCGTATCCATCGAATAATAGCGGCGGAAGTTCTCGAAAGTCTTTTCCTCGTCGTCCTTAACCACCAGGTCCATCACCTCCTGAGGAACGTTCTCGGCCAGTTTCTGGGACGTAGCGGCAAGCAGGAAGTCGTTGTCATTCTCGGTGTCCAGATGCACGAGGTCCTGCGCCAGAAGCCTCAGGGATACATTCTCAAGCGTGGACTCCGCCTTGATGATACTGAGGAGGTTGTCCACCGCATTATTGATGGAAAGCCAGTCCTGCGAACCTGAAGATATGGTCATGATATCATAACCGGAGACGATACCGGTATAGATTGTAGTCGATGACTTATACGTGTCAGGCTTGCGCGACAGGATTATCGCCACTATGATTGCAACTACGGTAGGCAGGCTGAGAAGCCACCATTTCCTCTTAAAGAGCAGCCTAAGTATATAAAGCAGAGTATTCATTTCTTAGTTTTTTTCTCAGGTTTCTTATACTCGGTGATGTTCACATGGACCTCACCGTCTTCACTTACCAGATCCGTCAGGATTGGGGTATGAGAGCGGATTTCCAGGCAGAGGATAGCCTCGATGATGGCAGCCTTGCAGGCTTCGTACTGTCCTACGGCACCCTGCTCGAAGCTCTTCTGCATATAAAGGTCTTTCTCGGTAATGGCCCCGTTGAGATAATTCACCTCGGCGGCCTTATACTGAACCTGGGCCTCGACCATTGCCTGGGCAGCCACCTGCAATACCGAGAGCTGGTTCACGATCTTCATATAATATGCGATAATGTCCCTCTTGACAATCTCAAGTTCAGCCTCGCGCTGTTTCTCGGCATACGCCACCCTTGCCTTCTGTTCCTTTATCTTGTTGCGGTAATCCACAAAGGCGTTCAAAGGAATGGATACGGAAACTCCGGCATTCCAGTAGTTCTGGGTCTGGGTAGCCTGGGTCTGGTTCCATACAGAATAGGTGGTCTCCATCAAGGATACGGCAGCAATGTCCGAGTTGCCGTGGGTATAAGACGCAACTCCCCTGATGTAATCAAACCACTCCCTCCTTACGGTCTTCAGCTGAGCCTCGTTGATGGCAACTGAAGATTCATACATCGAAACCGATGGAATCTTTTCCGCATTCTTGAACAGCACCTCGAGAGGCGGTATCTTCAGCGCTTCGAAATCAGATGCGGACATCCCCCGAAGATTCTCGAAAGTGGCCGCAAGTTTTTCCGCAGGCTGGGCCCCGGCGGTAAATGCCATAATGCATAATAACGCACAGGCCAATGTTTTCTTAACCTTAAACATTTCCTTTCTGTACAAAGTTTGTAAACGTGCGAAGCAGGATCTTACAATCCATCAAGAGATTATGAGTCTGCGCATACTTCACGTCGAGCATCTTCCTCTCTTCCGGAGACATACTTCCGTTATCTCCCCTCTTCTCAACCTGCCAGAGGCCGGTAAGACCAGCCGGGCAGTCAAAACGGGCCGCAAACTTGTCATCAGTCAGAGTCCTTGCCTCATACAAAGGCAGAGGACGGTTGCCGACCAGGGACATATCGCCCTTGAAAATATTGAAAAGCTGAGGAAGCTCGTCAATACTGTATTTTCTGATGAAACGTCCGAATGGTGTTATCCTCGGATCGTTTTCAATTTTAACGAAATTGCTGAGCCCGGAATCGGAGTGATACTGATTCTGGGTAAGAAGGGAGCCAAGCATGCTGTCGGCATCCTTCCTCATGGAGCGGAACTTGTAAAAATCAAAGATCTTATAATCACGACCCGCCCTCTTGGACTTGTAAACCACAGGTCCGGGACTCTCAAGTTTAATCACAATTGCAACCACAATCAAAAGCGGCGACAGAATGATTATCGCAGTCAAAGAGATGATTATGTCTAAAGCCCGTTTCATTTTACCTTACTGTTAACCTCGAATACAATGTCTTCCGGATCGAAAGGCTTTGAGTAAACAATAACAGGGATGGACTCAGGAGCGTCCACCTGAGCATCCGATACTATGACATCAGGTATGATTCCTGCACCGACAGCGGCAAGAGCCTCCGCCTGATTGTCAAAAAACTTACAGTTAAATTCGCTTCTGAACTGACAAGCGATGATCTTGCAAATATGCCTGTTGTCATCGACTATGAACATTGTCTTTACCCCCATAAAATCAGGTCAGTGTTTTTATTTATGTTGAAAAATAAGTAAAATTGCTGAGAATAACATCATATAATTGAGAAAAATGTCAAACAGCAACCTTCCGAAAATATCTGTAATAATACCCGTGTACAACACCGGAGAGTATATCGGCGCCGTGCTGGACGACATTTGCGGACAGACCCTGGACGGGATAGAAGTCATCGTCGTCAATGACGGTTCCACTGACAATTCCCAGGAAATAATTGACGGATACTGCAGTACGCATCCGGAAATCATAGCCCTCAAAGAGGAGAACAAGGGTCAGGGCGCAGCAAGGAACCTTGCCCTTAGGCACGCCAAAGGCGAGTTCATCTACTTCATGGACAGCGACGACAGGCTTGACAAGGACGCACTCGAAAAACTGTATGCCAAGGCTTCACAGAACGGGCTCGACCTGGTTCTGTTCGACGCAGACACAATCAACGACAGCGACGGACCGAACTTTGTCTATGACCGCTCCGCCATAGTCGATACAGGCAGACGCTGGACCGGACCCGAGCTGATGAAATTCGAGCTTGAGAACAACTGCTTCTACGTTTCTCCTTGCCTGATGCTTGTCAAAAAAAACATCATCGACGCCTTTACGGACTTTCCAGAGGGAACCATCCACGAAGACAACGTACTTGCCGTCCACGTGATGCTCACGGCCAGGGACGCGATGTATATGAAAGATAAGTTCTTCCACCGCCGCGTCAGGAAGAACTCCACGATGACCACAACGTACGGAATGCGCAATATCTACGGCTATCTGGCGGCCAGCAAGATCATCCTCTCCTGGAAAAACGGAGTGAACGATCCGCTGATAGACCTTTTCATGAAATGCACTCTTGATTCCGTAATCTGGCTTGCATCCGCGATGCCTTGGAAGGACAAGCTGCGCACATACAGGATGTTCCGCGCAGCCGGTATCAACAAATACGTCTCCAGACTCCATTGGTTAAGACTCGTATTGAAAAGGAAATGAACCGTAGGAAGCTGACACTTCTCTGGCGCAGGCTTGACAGGTTTGAATTCGGCAAGGACGTCGTCCTCATTCCAAAACTGCTGGGCCGGGAGCTTGACTGCAACGTGGACATCGTCTGCGGGTTCGACGCAGACATGGAGGCGGAAGTGCGCGCCCACGAAACCGCCAGTCTCAAGTTCATAAACAGGCCGCTTTCAACAAAACCGAGGCAAAGGATTCCCGTCAATCTCCGTTACCTTAAGGAGCACGCCAGGGACATAGACATTCTCATGTGCTTCCACTTCCGGCCAGAAACCATCATCAACGTCCTGGCGTACAAAAGATTCAATCCCAGGGGAAAGGTTTACATCAAACTGGATACAATCTCAGGACGCGAGTTCGACTTGTCCAGATTCGGTTTTATCCAGCGCTGGCTGAGGAAAATCATCTACCGGAAGGTAATCAGAATAACCGATGTGATATCGGTTGAAACCACATCGGCGAAGGACAATATACTTGCAACAGCAAAGGATTTTGATTACCTTGCACCGAAATTGGCTCTCGTCCCGAATCCTTTCGACGAGGACGAATTCCAGAAACAAGGTCTTAAAGTCAAGACCTTCAACGAAAAGGAGAATATCATCATCACGGTTGGACGTCTCGGGACCCATCAGAAAAACACCGAGCTCCTTCTGGATGCTGTAGGAAGCATTGACCTGAAAGGATGGAAATGCTGCCTGATCGGTCCGGGAACACCGGAAATCAAAGAGATGGCCAGAAAGACGCCTGGCGTGGAGATGATTGGTGTAATTAACGATAAAGAAAAGCTTTGGGGCTGGTACAACAAGGCGAAAGTCTTTGTACTGACCTCCAGATTTGAAAGTTACGGACTTGTTCTTTCAGAAGCCGCGAGATTTGCCGACTACATCATTTCGACGGATGTCGGCGCCGCAAAAGACATCATGAAAGACCACAGAGGCATGATTATCGCAGACGGAGATGTCAAAGGACTGACAGACGCGCTTTCGCGGATAATCGAGGGGAAAGAAGACATAAGTCGTATAACGCCGTACATTAATGAAAATACTGTATTTACTGTTTCACGGCTTTTATGCCAGCAACGGCATTAGCAAAAAGGTAATCGCTCAGATAGAAGCTCTTAAAAACGAAGGAGCTGAAGTCAATGTATGTCACTATGTCGTAACCTCAGACGCGCACCGTCAATGGATGGTCAACTCAGAAATACTTGAAGACCTCGGCACAGGATTCAAGGCAAAGATGCTCAAACGGATATATTTCCGTCCGATTCTCAATTACATCAAGGAGACAAAACCTGACTATCTCTATCTCAGGTCATTTCATAATGCCAACCCGATAACGATCCATTTCCTTAACAGGGTAAGGAAAACCGGGACCAAGATCCTGCTGGAAATCCCTACATACCCATACGACGGAGAGTACAAGACCCTCTGGCAGAAGAACATGCTTCTGGCTGACAAGCTGTTCAGGAAGAGCTTCTGCAAAAGAGTGGAGAAGATTGTAACCTTCTCGGAGGACGATACGATTTTCGGAAGGCCTACAATCAAGATATCCAACGGCATAGACCTCAGCAAGGTTCCTGTCAGGAAGGTTGTATCGCATCCTGGAGAACTTCACCTGCTGGGCGTTGCCGAAATCCATTTCTGGCACGGTTTCGACAGACTCCTTAAAGGCCTCTGTGAGTATTACAGGAATTCAGACCCTGAGACCAAGGTGTATTTCCACATCGTGGGCCTGCCTTACGGAAAAGAGGAGGAGGATGCCATCACAAATGGAATACACGGCATAGAGAAATACGTCATTCGGCACGGAGCCCTCTATGGGGACGCCCTCACCGACGTCTTCGACGCCTGCGACATTGGCATCGGCAGCCTGGGAAGACACAGAAGCGGAGTCAAAACAATGAAGTCTCTGAAGAACAGGGAATATGCGGCCAGAGGCATGGCCTTCATATATTCCGAGAACGACCCTGATTTCGACGGAGAGCCATTCACGATGAAGGTGCCTGCCGACGAGACCCCGGTTAACATCAGGGATGTTGTAGAATTCAGCAGGAAGAGCTTCTCTCCTGAAGAAATCCGTAAAAAAACTGAGCACCTGAGCTGGGACGCTCAGATGCTCAAGGTTTTGAAATCTCTTGATTAATCCGGCTGCAGATTATTTCTGTCCTGCAATATAAGCCTTCAACTGTGTGGATACGCAGTTGGTAAACTTAGCCAGGTTAATAGGTTTTGATATGAAGTCGTTAGCACCCAGTGAGAGCGCCTTCATTACGTTTTCATTGTCATTTGCAGCGCTGACCATCACGATTCTGATATCAGCATAAGCTGGATTTGCGCGAAGCATCTGGAGAAGCATAAGTCCGTCAATTCCCGGCATCATAATATCCAAAAGGATAAGGGCCGGTTTGTTCTCCGCGATTATATCCAGGGCCTGCTGTCCCCCGTTAGCGCTTGCAACCTTGCAGGTAAACTGCGAAAGGAACTTTTGCAGCAGAATCGTGTTAAGGGAGATATCATCAACGATAAGTACTGTGTACTGGGAGATATCGTGGCCGTCAATTTCTGAGATAGGCATGGCAGTGTAAGGGTATTATTTAATTATAGTCGATTTAAAATATTCTATCGTCCTTGAGAGACCTTCTGCGAGTTTGACCTGAGGATACCATCCGTTCAACATTGAATTGGCGAGGGTAATGTCAGGCTTTCTTCTTGTCGGGTCATCATTAGGCAAAGGCAAATATACTATTTTTGAATTAGACCC
>CADBMK010000167.1 GCA_902795785.1 uncultured Bacteroidia bacterium
AAGAAGGTGCACGGATACGACGCATATTATAAGGCAGGCCTTTCCAGGACCAACTATACGGTGTATCTTGAACACAACCTCGTTCTTTCGCGCCTGACCCTTTCCGGGGGCTTGGCTGCCGTGAAGAATACCGGTAACGATGCCGGCTTTGGCTTCTATCCCGGCTTTGATGCATCGCTCAGAGTCCTGAGTAACTGGAAGGTATATGCATCATTCAATTCATCCCTTCGTCAGCCTACGTTCACTGACCTGTATTATTCGGTCGGAGGACATAAGGCGGACAGGAACCTTAGGCCTGAGAAGATGCAGGCTCTGGAGGGTGGCGTAAAGTATCTCCGCAGCGGGGTTCGCGCCATAGCCAGCGTGTATTATCACCACGGATCGGATATGATAGATTGGATCAGGGACACATCTGAAGGTGAAGACGCCCTGTGGAAATCAGTCAACTATACAAGAATCAACACCCTGGGAGAGGAACTGACCCTGCGCTTTGACGTGGCGGAACTTCTTGGCAGGCGCTCCTTCTTCCTCTCAAGGGTTAATCTGGGTTACAGCCATATTGATCAGGACAAGGATATCCCGGCCAATATCCAGAGCCTCTATGCCCTTGAATATCTAGTTAATAAGGTGCTTGTTCAGGCCGATTTCACCATTGTTCCAGGACTTGATTTTAACCTCTCCTATTCCTGGAGGGACCGCAGGGGCAATTACGCTTCCTACGCCCTTTTGGACGCCCGTCTTTCGTATGCTATCGGAAAATGGAATGTCTTTGCGGATGTGGACAATATCCTTGATAAAACCTACTATGACCACGGAGATGTCCCTCAGCCAGGCATTTGGGCCAAAATCGGAGCTTCTGTGAACCTCGGATTTTAGCTCTGATTTCCCGTTGTTATTAGAAAAAGCGATTACAGCGTTTGGTTGTAATCGCTATTTTACTTATATTCGCGATAGGTGAAAACGATTTAAATATTGTTTGGTGATAAGTTTGAGCGATAGTGAGCATAGAAACAAACACGAACAAAAGCCTTGCAAGGTAGTATCTGCTTTCTACTTTTGCATTGTCGAAAACGGTTGGCCCGGGCGATGAACATAAGATTCTGACAAAGCAAATAACCCTGACCCCGGGTCTCCGCAGACGACATTGAAAAAAAAAGAAGTTTAAATTTTAAATCAGTACAAAATTATGAAAGCAGTTCTTATTATCGCAGGTTGTCTCGTTCTTGCACTTGTTCTCAGAGCAGTTGAACTTATCTCTTCACGCAAACCAATCAGAAGCGTAGGCGCTAAGTCAAACGCTAAGTCAAAGGACATGGCCACTATGGATCTGTCTGACCCTGTATCTGTCAAGGAAGGTCTTGAGCACTACAAGGATCTGATGGACTAATTCCAAAAAGAGGCTCTATTATTAAATATATATATGGAACTCCGACAGCTTAAGTATTTCGTTAAAACAGCAGAGACACTTAACTTCTCAGAGGCCGCACGACTTTTGTTCGTGACACAAAGCACCCTCTCCCAGCAGATTCGTCAGCTGGAAGAGGAGCTTGATGTAGCTCTCTTCCAGAGGGACAGCCACAGCGTGCGCCTTACCGAAAGCGGTGAACATCTGCTTCCTTGCGCCAAGGCTACTCTCCAGGATGCTGAACAGTGCCTGACACGTATCAACGACCTTAAGGCAGCACTGTCAGGAACCCTTAACATCGGTATCACGTACTCTTTTGTTCCGATCCTTTCAGAGACGGTTAAGATTTTTACTAATCAGTATCCGGGCGTGAAGCTCAATATCGTCTGCCGTAACATGGAAATCGTCCTTGAGATGCTCAAACGCAGGGATCTTGACTTTGTGCTCTGTTACAAGCCTGATTATCAGGATGAAGAGATGGAGTCACACGCCCTCTTCGATGAGAACCTCTGCGCTATCATGAGCAAGGACCATCCTCTGGCAAAGCGTGAATGCCTTACCATCGTGGATCTTCTTGATCAGAGCATGGCCCTTCCTTCTAAGGACACTCAGGCACGCCAGGCATTCGACAGGACATATCCTGGAATCGACGACAAGATGCACATTCAGGTTGAAATGAATTCGGTTAATGTCCTTCTTGACCTGGTGCGTGAAACCAAAATGATTACAATCCTTTCTCAGGCGGCCCTTTATCACAACGATGCCCTCGTGGCCGTTCCGCTGGACAATCCTCCGATTCAGATGGAGGGCTGTGTGCATACGCTGCGCAAAACATACCGCAAGCGTGCCGCCGAAGAATTTATCAGAATATTAGGACAGTCCAACGCCGTTATGGTTAGGGCTAACAATTGGTTAAAATGACACTCTCATTATCGTTTATCGTACTTGCGGCAGTAATCGCACTTGGAAAGATCCTTGGAAGAATGAAGATATTCGGCGTCTCGCTTGGCGTCACCTGGATCCTTTTTGTAGGTATTATCTTCTCTCATTTCGGATATAACCTTGATCCTAAGGTTCTTCATTTCATGAAGGAATTTGGCCTCATACTTTTTGTCTATTCAATTGGTATGGCCGTAGGTCCCAGCTTTTTCTCGTCTTTCCGTGCCGGTGGTATAAAGCTTAACGGTGTAGCTGCACTTGTGGTTTTGTGTGGCGTTGGTGTTACTTATTGTGTTATTAAGCTGACCGGTATGGACCCGGCGACGATGGTTGGTGTTATGTCAGGTGCCGTAACCAATACCCCTGGACTTGGCGCTGCTCAGACGGCTTATGCCGATGTGACAGGCGCATCCAATCCTTCGATAGCCCTCGGTTACGCTGTCGCGTATCCTCTCGGCGTTGTTGGCTGTATCCTTTCCTTTATTTTCCTCAAAGCCATTCTCTTCAAAAAGGAGAAGCCGTTTGAAAAGCCTGCCGAGGCTTCAATGGACAGAAATCCTTCTGCCGCTCAGGGCAAGCTCATTCAGCGTAAGTTCATCGTTTCTCGCCACAAACTCAACGGCAAGACACTCGGCTCACTTCAGTTTGGAAGGTATCTCGGTGCAGATGTCACGAATATCCGCCGCGCGGGTATCGGAATCATGCCAAGGACGGACACTATCCTTCAGTTGGGTGACGTCGTTACAGTAACAGGTCCTGAAGAGGGTGTGATGGCGGTCGAAAAAGTTCTTGGAAACTCATTCAAAAAGCTTGATCAGCCAAATCTGGTGGCAATATTTGCAGGAATCGCCCTTGGTTGTGCTCTCGGAAGCATTCCGATTCACTTCCCGGGAATGCCTCAGCCGGTGAAACTCGGCCTTGCCGGCGGCCCGCTGATAGTATCCATACTCATCAGTTATTTCGGACCGCGCTTCAAGGTTGTGACCTATACGACTACCAGCGCAAATCTTATGATCCGCGAGATTGGAATCTCACTCTTCCTCGCCTGCGTGGGTCTCGAAGCTGGTAATGGTTTTGTCGATACGATCGTTAACAAAGGCGGTTACCTCTGGGTAGGCTATGGTGCCCTCATCACGGTTATCCCTGTTCTGATCGCCGGAATCGTAGGAAAACTTCTTAAAATCCGCTACTGTACTCTCATCGGACTCATTTCGGGCTCCTGCACCAACCCTCCTGCCCTTGCATTTGCAAGTGAACAGGACAAGAACAGCGACGATGCGGCCGTCGGTTATGCGACGGTTTATCCTCTGGCAATGTTCCTGAGGGTGTTGGCTGCCCAGATGATGGTACTCTTTATGATTTAAACTTTTTTTTCAGCCGGGAGTCCTGCCTTGGTGGCAGTGTCCCGGATTTTTTATGCCCTGACGGATTCTTGCATAAATACTGTATAAATACTGAATAAACGGGCAAAAAGTGAAATATTTTCAAAATATTTATAAATAATTTGCAAATATTTCCTATATTGTAGTTGTTGGTTAAGTAAACGTATTTTATCTAATATGGCAGTTATTACAAAGGAAGCCGCCCTTGAATATCATAAGGGCAACCGTCCGGGTAAGATTGAGGTAAAACCTACCAAGGACTACAGAACACAGACAGATCTTTCTCTTGCTTATTCACCTGGAGTTGCATATCCGTGTCTTGAAATACAGGAGAAGCCTATCGATGCTTACAAGTACACCGACAAGGGAAACCTCGTTGCCGTAATTAGCAACGGTACTGCGGTTCTCGGCCTTGGTGATATCGGCGCCCTCAGCGGAAAACCGGTGATGGAAGGAAAGGGCCTGCTGTTCAAGATATACGGAGGTATCGATGTCTTCGATATCGAGGTCGCCGAGAAGGACCCGGAGAAATTCTGTGAAACTGTCGAGAAAATAGCGCCTACTTTCGGAGGTATCAACCTTGAGGATATCAAGGCTCCTGAGTGTTTCTATATAGAGGAAAGGCTCAAGAAGACCCTCGACATCCCAGTTATGCATGATGACCAGCACGGAACAGCCATTATATCCGGAGCGGGTCTTATGAACGCCCTGGAAGTTGCCGGCAAGAAGATTGACCAGGTTAAGGTCGTCGTTAACGGAGCCGGAGCCGCCGCCATCAGCTGTTCAAGGCTTTACGTGGCCCTGGGTGTCAAGAAAGAGAA
>CADBMK010000168.1 GCA_902795785.1 uncultured Bacteroidia bacterium
AGCCTTGTCGGTAGCTTCACGAAGCCATGCTCCGTGCGTGGCTGCGTAGAAGTGCATCGTGTACATTATGTTGCCGTAGTCCATGACAGGGAAGCGTGCAGGGAGGTCCACTCTCTGGTCCCAGCTCGGACAGCCCATAAGGATCAGGGGCTGACGGTCGTCAATTGCCGTAATCGTTGCTATGATTTCTTCAGCATAGGCTTTGAGATCCATCCAGTAGCCGAACATCGCGTCGTCAACGGAGAGGTCGGAATACGGATCTTCGCTGCCGTTTTCGAAGGAGTAGCATACAGGCTCGTTGAAGATTTCGTAGATCACGTTCGGAACTCCCTTGTATCTTGTCGCGATTTCAGTGAAGAACTTCTTAGCTTCCTCAAGATGCATGACGTGAGAGTGCCAGTCCACGATGACGTAGCAATTATTCGCGATTGCAGCATCGATGACATTGACTGCACATTCGATGGCGAAGTCGTGTTCACCCATATATCCGTCGTGGATGTCAGGGTTGTCAGCCTTGGCGTGTGAGTCGGCGCCTATGGCTGCGCGGAAAATATTCGCTCCCCAGTTTTCAGCAAGGTAGGTGACGGCTTTCGCATTATAGAATCTTGGCCAGATGTTGTGCCAGCCGAAACTTATGCCTCTGAATACTGCAGGCGTGCCGTCTTCGAAGACGAGATTTGTGCCTACGACCTTGAGCGCCTGGACCTGCTTGACCTCGGCAGCTTTCTTTTCCGTTCCTTTTATGATAATGAATGCGGCTTCTGCTACGAGAATCAGCGCAAGAATTGCCAGCGCCTTTTTCATTATTTCCGGTATTTCCTTGAACATGGCCTTATTTGAGATTACGTTTTACACTCAGTTCTTCCTGGATAGCCTGCATTCTCTTCTTTGTAAGAGGGTAGAAGAAGATGATGATGATTGCAACGGCGGAAACGCCGGCAGGTATCCAGCTCATAAGCAGTTTGATGCCGTTGACGGCTTCAGGAGTCTGTATGGCTCCGGCTGCCGTGTTGTAACCGAAGGCGCCAAGCATTGCCGTGAGGGCGAGACCTCCGAAGGCTCCTCCGAATTTCTGCGCCATTGAGGCGGAAGAGAAGATGAGACCTGTGGATGCTGTGCCGTCGCGGTTCTCGGCATAGTCAGAAACATCAGCGTACATACTCCATACCAGAGGAGAAATAATACCTGTGAAGATGCTGATAATAACCTGAAGGATGACCATAAGCCAATATCCTGTTCCGGAAACAGGAACGTAGAAGAACATGACGCTCAGTACTATCAGCGCTGCGAATGAAAGCAGGTATGTGTTCTTCTTTCCGAGGTATTTCGCTATAGGCGTGGCAAGGGCCACTCCCAACATATTGCAGACCTCTCCGATTGAGAGGAAGAGACCCGCATAGAAGAGGAAGGTCATTCCCTTGAACTCCAGGTGTACGTTCTGCCCTATGATATCGTTGAAGTAGTATGCTACGGCGGAACCGCGTACGGTGTTGAAGAGGTTCGAACAGAGAGCCGCTCCGATGAGAATCCACCAAGGCGCGTTCTTGAGAAGGCTCTTGAAGTCGGATCCGATGGATGCCGTCGATTCATTGTGGATCTTCTCTTTCGTGAGGCCGAAGCACAGTAGGAAAAGCACGAAGCATAAGAAGGCTATTACCATCATTGCGTGCAGCCAGCCTGCAGGCGTGTTGTATCCTCCGAGATGGTTGCACAGAGGCTCCCAGCAGAAGAGTGCCACGAAACTGCCTGCATATGCGAAGAACATACGGAATGAACTGAGGACTGTCTTTGAATCGCTGTCGTCAGTCATCACTCCGAGCATCGCTCCATAAGGCACGTTTATGCCCGTATAGACCGTCATCATCATAATGTAGGTGATGTAGGCCCAGACGAGTTTCATCGTCTCCGTAGCGTTCGGAGTCGTGAAGAGGAATATTCCGCTGAGCGCGAACGGGAGTGCCATAATCAGCAGATAAGGGCGGTATTTGCCCCATCTTGTCCTGGTGCGGTCTGCCAGGACTCCCATCATTGGATCTGAAACGGCATCCCAGATTCTCGTCACTACGAGAAGGATTCCGACCTGGTCAAGTCGAAGTCCGAATATATTTGTGTAGAAGAATGGCAGGTAGTACGAGAAAATCTTCCAGAACATCGAAGAACTCATATCTCCGAAGCCGTAACCTACCTTCTCCAGGAAACTAGTTTTAATGTTGGTCATGATTTATTTATTGAGGTTCTTGTCAATGAGGCGGTTGAGTCTTTCTACGGTGAGCCCTGTGCGGAGCCCGTCAGGTTCTGTGTTCATACAGTAGTCAACAAGTTTGTCCACGCTTGAAGTCGCAACGTGCATCCTCGTATCCGATGAAGCGTAGTAGATGAAGACCTTGCCGTCCTCGTCAGCAATCCAACCGTTAGAGAAGGTGACGTTCATTACGTCTCCGATGAATTCCTCTCCCTCCGGAGCGATGAAGAACCCGGCAGGAGCCGCGATGACCTTCGTAGGATCTTCCAAAGCCGTCATATACATATAGAGCACATAGCGGAGGCCTGAAGCGCAGCCGCGTACTCCGTGTGCGAGATGGAGCCATCCCTTGGCTGTCTTTATAGGATGAGGGCCTTCTCCATTCTTCACTTCGGTAATAGTGTGGTAATTGCGTGAAGATATAATTTTTTCGTCTTTTATTACGGCTTTGGTTATGTCGTCGACAAGTGCCCATCCGATTCCGCCGCCCTTGCCGGTGTCGATGAAGCCGTCCTGAGGACGGGTGTAGAAGGCGTCTTTGCCGTCAACGAACTCCGGATGAAGAACTACGTTCCTCTGCTGGCTCTTGCTCTTGAGGTCCAGAAGCCTTTCCCAGGTCTTGAGGTCCTTTGTCCTGGCAATCCCGCAGGCTGCTGTAGCGGCTGAAAGGTCGCTTTCTGCCTCGTGGTCCTTGCGTTCAACGCAGAAAAGGCCGTAAATCCAGCCGTCTTCGTGACGCGTGAGGCGCATATCGTAGATGTTGGTGGCAGGCTCGCCATATTCAGGCATGGTTATGGGCCTGTCCCAGAAGCGGAAATTGTCTATTCCGTTGGGACTCTCTGCAACAGCAAAGAAGGATTTGCGGTCTGCTGCTTCAACTCTTACTACGAGTATGTATTTGTCGCCCCACTTTATTGCGCCACTGTTGAAGGCGGCGTGGATACCGAACCTTTCTTCCAGATATGGATTCGTCTTCTCGTTCAGGTCATATCTCCAGAAAAGGGGAGCGTGTTCACCTGTGAGAACCGGGTATTTGTATCTTTCATAGATCCCGTTGACGTAGAGGGGTTGATTTTTGCGGCTGATGAGGTTTTCGTGTTCTTCCTCAAGCCATTTGAGTCGTTCGTTGAAATTCATTTTATCGTTTGTTAATATTATCGAGGAATAATGTATTAGGGAGGCTTTCAAACAGTCTGAAGTTTTCTTCGCAGACTGCACCGGGGAATGGAGCGTAGAAATGAGTTTCCCTGTCACAGGCATTTCTCCAGGTGAGCACATAGCAGATGCCGCTGTCCTTGATGGCATCGTCAAGTACGTCAGTCCACCATTTAGGCTCAGGGATTCCTTCGAGTCCTGTTTCCGTAAGGGCGAAGAGTTTACCGTGTTCTGCGGCAAGCTCTCTTATGTAGCCGAGCCTGTTCTTCAGCAGAGACATGAAACCTTCTTTTTCTCCCTTCTGATAGGCGTCAAGTCCGAGGATGTCGATGATGCCGTCGCCAGGGTAGCGGGACATATATTCCTCCTTGTCCACGTCGCCGTTAGGGGAGAACGCCCATACGAGACCCTTGAGTCCCCGCTCGTTTACCATATAGTCGTATGTCATTTCCCAGAGTTTCTGATACTGCTCTGCGGTGCAGAGGCTGCCTCCCCACCAGAACCAGCTTGCATAGTTCTCGTGCCAGGGACGGAAGATTACTCCGTCGCCTCCGTTGACGCTTTCCAGAAGGTCTGCGGCTCTCTTGAGCCATTCCCTGAACATCTCGTGTTTTGCTTCGCCGGGCATCACGGATTTCACGGCTTCATCCGAAGAAACGTCCCAGGCATCTCCTCCGGTAAGAGGGTTGCGCGGATGCCAGGAGAAGGTCACGATGCCGCCATTTTCAATATGGGCGTTAGCCATTCTGACCATATAGTCGAAAGGCACCTTGTCCAGGTTGAGGGAATCTCCAAGCTCGATTCTTCCGAGGTCGAAACCTATGATTGCCGGATACTGGCCGCAGACATCCTTCACGTCACTTCTGCCTTCTTCGAGATACCAGCGATGACCATAGCTGAGGTCGTCCTGATGGGCATACATATATGCTCCGTTTTCAGAAGCCTTGGAAAGCCTTCCGAGAGTTGAATAATCTTCAGCCACCTTAGGGCTGCAAGCTGCAATCATAAACGATGTTGCTAGAAGTAAATAACTATGGCGCATTGTTGTAAACTGTTTCAAGTGTATAATTTGAGTCCGTGTTTGTCATACCCTTGACCATGACCGGTACTATCGTAGCGCCTGCTCCGATGTATTCTCCTGTGCCGTGGTTGACAAGACCGAAACTTTCTCCGGTAGTCGAACCGGTGACTCCGTTGTCCCAGAAGAAAGCAGAAATTCCGAATGTCCTGGCAGCCTTGGCCATATACTCCAGATAGTATGCCCGGTAGCTCTCATCTGTCTTTTCAACCGCTCCGAATTCTCCCATATAGACAGGAATGCCCTTTGATACGAATTTCGTGTAATAGCGGCTCAGCATCATTCTGGCTTCTGCTTCCCCGGTAGGAGCCTTGCTGGTCTTTGCAGTATGTCCCCACTGCTGGTAGGTGTTCTTCTGACAGAAGTCAGATGGATCGTAGCAGTGGAATCCGACCATTACGTGGTCATCTTCAGGAACTTCTATGTACTGGACAGTAAGGGTCGAATTTGCGGCATAACCTGCGATTCCGAGCCAGCGGGTGGCGTTGTTTCCTCCGGTTGCACGTACTGCATCCACGAAGGCCTGATTCCACTCATTGATTACGTCAGTCTGTGCTGTAGGGTTGGCCCGAAAGTCTGCCGACCATCCCCATCCTCCGTCGTGGAGCTCGTTGAACGGTTCGAAGATGAGCCAGTCGCCTTCATTTTTGAAGCGGTTTGCAATCTGGGTCCACATCTTTACGATCTGGTCCTGGATTTCAGCCTTTTTCGCAGCGCTTTTGGCTGCCGATGCCACATCAAGCCAGTGACCGTCGTTGTTGCATTCGTCGTGGTGTGTGTTGATGATGGCGTTGAGGCCGGCTGTCTTTGCATAGCCCGCTATTTCAGCGACTCTTTCAAGCCATTCGGTCTCGAGCGTATAATCCGGAGCTTCTCCGAAATGTCCCAGCCAGGTAACAGGGATTCTGACAGAACTGAATCCATATTCCTTGAGTTTGGTGAAGAGGGCCTGGGTCGCCTTAGGGTTGCCCCATATCGTTTCGCCGGCAACTCCGTTCGAGAATGCATCCATCTGGTTGCCGAGGTTCCATCCGAGCCCGAGTTTTTTCATCATTGTCCAGGCCGCGTTGCCATTATCGACAGGCGTGGCTTCTGTCTCTTCTTCCTCTGTGGTGAAACTGAATGATATGGCTTTAGCTATGTTGTTGTCGTATCCGCTGATGGTTCCTTCCGGGAAGGACACCGTGTATGTGGTCCCGTTTACGAGTCCCGTTACCGTGAGGATAATTGTAGTGGCGTTCGCCACTATCTTGGAAACAGTAGCGGCAGTGCCGTCCGAGGCGGTCACGGAGATTCTTCCTTTATTCGCCGATGGACAATATACGTTCCGGTCCATCGTCACGCTTATCGTGAAGGGTGAAGAAATGGCCACAGGCGTGGCTCCGTCTGCAGGTACCGAGGAAACCATCAAAGGAGTCTCTCCTGTTTGCGGAGTATCCGGATCTTCTTTGCCGGAACTGCTGCATGCTGCAAACATTATTGCAGTACAAAGCATTGCGTATAACATTTTCTTCATTGTCTTCTGTTTAAATTGTTGAAGGCATATCGTCCCTGTTGAGGACATAACTGTTGGTAAGACCTGCTCTCCATGTGGCAGCCGTGTTCCAGCCGCTAGTCAGTCCGATGTCTTCCCAGCCTAAGAAGTAGAGCCAAGGAGCTCCTTCTTCAAAATATTTGTCAGGACCAAGCAAGCTGCCGCATTCCGAGATCGTCACCATTTTCTTTCCTTCCACGGAGTTGTTCACGAGCTTGAATATATCGCTCTGTGATGTACCTCCTTCGACATAGAGGTCTGCTCCCACGATGTCCACATAATCATTTCCGGGATACCATTCCTTCAGATATGACACGTCGGCTTTCTTTCCTGCTGATGAAGTCTGGGCTGTCCATACCCAGATAAGGTTGTTTAGTCCGTATGTATTTTCAAGTTTGTCTCTGAGATATTTCCAGAGGTTTACGCAAGGGGTTGCGCCCTTTGTGCCCCACCAGAACCAGGCTCCCCAGGTATAGTCTCCTGCAGCCTCGTGGAGAGGACGGAAGAGAACGGGGATGTCGGCGTCCTGTAGGAGTTTGAGTTTTGTTCCGACTGAGTCGATGAGGGCGTCGAGGACTTCGTGCTCCCAGGTGCCGTCAGTCAGTGCATTTTCAATGTCGAATGTCGTCGTGCTGCCGTTGTGTTTGCCCGGAGCGTAGAAGCCCCAGGTATCGTTTGCGGCGCCTTTGCTTGACGGAACATTCCAATGCCATCCAATCTGGATGATGTTTCCTGCATCGTGCGCGTTTTTGATGACGCTGATGTCATCGTAGTCAGGATCCCAGTTCGTATCACCCCAATGGACGAAGAGATAGTCGAATCCTACGATTGCAGGGTATTCGCCGGCATACGTGTACACTTCGTCAGTGAACGCCGTTGTCCAGGCTGTTCCTCCCATCGCTCCGGATATGGTCTTCTTCCCATATTGGCTGAGGAGGTATTCGTATAGGGCCTTTGTCTTTGCCGTGGCATTTGAATTAGTCAGGGAAGACGCAGGATTCATATTGTATTCCACTGCCTTATACATTGTGAATGAAATGCTGATGGCGGCAGCGATATTGGATGAATAGCCGCTGATGGTTCCTTCAGGGAAAGACAGCGTATAGGTTTTGCCCGAACCTTCTTCAAGACCGGTCAGGGTAACCGTGATTGTCGTACCGTTGGCTATGATTTTAGAAACTGTCGCGTCACCGGCCGTAATCTCAGACTTCTTCGCCGAAGGACAATACACGTTCTGGTCCATCGTGATCACGACGGACAGAGTCGTACCGGTAATGTCGGTGGCTCCGTTCGCAGGTGTTGAAGAAACGAGGGTTGGGGCAGCAGTGGTGTTGCCATCATCCGGAGTCGTATCTTCTTTGCTGCCGCATGAGGTGATCAATGCAGCCAAAGTCGCGATTATCGATAGGGGAAAAAGTCTTGTTTTCATATTATTTCAATATAAAAAAGGGACGGACGGTATCGCCCGCCCCTTGTTCACAGATTGTTATTTAAGGATCGTGATCTCGTTGATGATCAAACTTGACCCCTGAAGTACCATACACCCTGTGCCATCACCCTGGTAAGCCGTATTGGTTCCCCAATAGGTTCCGCCGGATGCAAGGATCTGGGTGAGCGCAGCCTCGTCAAGAATGAGTTCGTATTTTGTCACGCTCTTGTCTTTGATGGAATCGGTAGTAAGGTATGCGCCTCCTAACTGGCTGAACGTTACATTGGCCCAGCCGGCGTCATTGAGCTGAATCTGCCCCCAGTCTGCTGTCTGGGTAATGTAGAAGATAAGCTTTGACTCTCCGGCTGTGCAGCCTTCGAAGTAGCTCTTGGCAAGACCGAAACGTCCTGTGTCATCCCAAGTGAGGGTAGTAGGTCCCTTGTAGATGGTAACCTCCTGTGAAACCAGGGATGAAATGGTTACCTTGTCAAGAGAGTAGTAAGCTCCCGTTATGACGAGTCCGCCGTTTGCAACGAGGTCTGCAAGAATGCTTTCAGTAAGTTCCACGTCAATGCGCTTCATTGAGTCGTACTGGCCAGGAAGTCCCGGTATATTGCCCCAGTTGTCTCCGTGACGGAGGCTGACGCACCACCATTCTGTATCTGCGACTGTAGGTGTGAGATAGAGGGTGAGGATGCTTCCTGCCTTTACCTTTGCCCAGTCATAGCCGCCCCAGGCGAGATCCTGGTTGCCGCCATTCCATTCGCCTACGGTGAATTTCTTGTCTGCCCAGATTGTTTCAGTCTTGAGAGCGTTCTTGACCTCGAAATCGGAAGGATATGTTTCTTCGTCACCGCTGAAGAGAGTGAACTTGAACTTGTAGGTTCCGATCTTCATTTCAGGAACGAGGAATGTATATGTAGAGTCTGTACGCTCCACATAATCAACGACCTTGGTGTTTCCTACATACATTGTCTCGATCATATTGAAGTTCGTACCCTTGAGGGTTACGCTCTGACCGATGTGCTGGCTTGCAGGCATTTCGCTGATGATGATGTAAGCGTCGTATGTGACGGTCATCGTCTCAGATGATTTTACGTCTGTTGAATTTGCAAGTTTGAGAGTAACGACACCGGATACGGATGTTGCGCTCGTGGTGACCGTAATCTGGCCGGAAGCATATTCAAATGTTTCGTCTTTTCCTCCGAGCTGAACTCCTGTTACAAGATCGAGGTCTGTACCTGTGATTACAAATGACTCACCTGCCACCAGGGTGCTCTTGTCGAAGCCTGTGATCGTAGGTTCAACGAGGGTCACAGCCACTGTCGCCGTCTTTGCGTTTGCCATCACGAGAGTGAGGTCACCTGCCTGAGCGGCAGCCGGAACAGTGATGCTGAGTCCTGCGGTTTTGTCGTATGTGAAGGTTGCGCCTTCCGCGTTCACGAAGTTTACTGCAGTAACGAGGTCGAGGTCGTCACCTGTAACGGTGAGGGTCCCGCCGGCCTTTACCGGAGATGGCGTGGCAGAAAGGTTTGTAGGAACTGTCATAGTGAGTTCACCGGCGGTAAAGACTTCACCGGCATATGTGTTTGCCGTGTATTCACCGTCTGCAGCTTCTGCAGGAATGGTGAAGGTAATTGACTTGTTGTCTTCAGCAAGAGTGAAGTCACTTACCGTTACTCCTCCTACGGTGAGGTCCTTTATCATATTGAGGTATTCTCCCTTGAAGGTGATTTTGTCACCTGCCTTTGCCGTGGCGGCTGTATTTGCCTTAACGGTAGGAGAACCGATGGCGATCTCGCTCTCAGAGTAGATGAGGTTGGCAAGTTCGGTTCCTGACACCTCATCAGTGTCGCCGA
>CADBMK010000169.1 GCA_902795785.1 uncultured Bacteroidia bacterium
GTACAATCCTCAAAACCGCAAGAAGCGCGGAATTCATGACTCCCGAAGGCAAAAAGAAGGCCTACGACAATATCGTGAAATTTGCCATCGATGCACTCATCGTCATCGGAGGTAACGGTTCCCTTTCAGGAGCCCAGGACTTCGCAAAGATGTTCGACGTCCCTTGTATCGGCCTTCCCGGAACAATCGACAACGACCTTTACGGAACCGATATGACCATCGGTTACGACACAGCGCTTAATACAATCGTTGAATGCGTGGACAAGATCCGCGATACCGCCAACAGCCACGACCGTATCTTCCTCGTGGAGGTTATGGGACGTGACGCCGGATTCCTGGCCCAGAACAGCGCCATCGCCTCCGGTGCGGAAGCGGCCATAATCCCTGAAGACAGAAGCAACGTGGATCAACTGGAGAAATTCATCGGACGTGGAATCCGTAAAAGTAAGAACAGTTCCATCGTCCTGGTTTCCGAAAGTCCTAAGGATGGAAAGGGTGCGCAGTACTATGCAGACAAGGTAAGGAAGGAGTATCCACAGTATGACGTCCGTGTATCCATCCTCGGTCACCTTCAGAGAGGCGGAACCCCTACAGCCACCGACAGAATTCTTGCCAGCCGTCTTGGCGTGGCCGCAATCGGAGCCCTTAACGAGGGACAGAGAAACGTCATGATAGGTGTTTCCAACGACAAAATCGTTTACGTTCCTTTCTCAAGGGCAGTCAAAATGGACAAACCTATAGACAAGGAACTGATTGACGTATTAGGCATTCTTTCAATCTAAAATGTATTGGTAAACAATATAATAGTATTTATATTTGTATTCCATTTACATTGCCGATAAACTAATGCGCAAACTCAGATTGCCCGGATTGCTGCTGCTATTGTTCTTTCTAACCGCTACGGTAGCCTGGGCAAAGAACGAAAACATACTTGTAATCTGTCCTTATGTCCCTTCAAACAGCTGGGGCCAAAGGGCACTTGCGCCTATCAATCAGTTGGCAAACGAGAATTCAGATTTTAATTTCCAGTTCTCAGTTCTCAAGAGCACTGATTATTCGACAAGCGTAGAAGTCAAGGACAGGCTCAATTCCATCTCCGGAGTTTATGGCATGGAGCGCCCGGACCTTGCTATCATCTACGGGCCGGCAAATTACGAAGCGGCAAGGCACATCAATGAAAAATGGCCGGGCATCCCTATCATCCTGATAGGCGAAATCGAGTATATGTGCAAACTGGACTACATCCTTGACAGTTATGCCAATGAGGATGCCGTCCGCGAGAACATCGCCGATATGGTCCAGGAACTCAACTGCACCTTCATCAAGACCCCTGTTTATCCCGGCAGGACGCTTGACCTGATGAAAAGTCTCCTTCCTAAGATGGAAGAGGTATTCTTCATCGGCGGAGACGATTTCATGAGCAAGGAAGTCCAGCTTATGCTCGCAAGAAAATCCGAAGAAAGAAAATGCAGGTTCCACGCCTTTCTTTCAAGCGACCATAGCATAGAAGACCTGATTAAATCCGTCCAATCCCTTGACCAGCAAAAGATTGGAATCATCTACTGCAACTGGTTCTCGAAAGTTAATCCGGAGAATAACGCCCACCTGGGCATACGTCGCCTGGTTGAAGCTCACGTGCCTGTATTCAACATCTACGGACAGGATTTCAAGAGCGATGACGGAGTGGGTTTCATAACCTATGATGCAGGAGAATACAAGGAAAAAGTTCAGGAAACAGTACTGAAAATACTCCGGAAGAAGATTCCGGCAAGAAAGATTGAGCCTGTGATTATCAAGGCGGGAAAACCGGTTCTTAACAGCGAGGCACTGATGAAATACAATTTCGACAGGAGGCTCGCTCCGGAAGGAACTGTTTTCGTAAACAATCACCCGTCATTCCTGGAAACCCACAAGAACGATATTATTATAGGAGCGTCAATCCTTACAGTCCTGTTCATCTTCATGCTGATTACGCTCCTCATTCACGGTAATTCCCTTAACAAACAGCTCAGACAGGCCAAGAAGAGAGCCGAGACTTCGGACCGAAGCAAGACTATTTTCCTTCAGAACATGTCCCACGAAATCCGCACACCGATGAACGCAATCGTGGGATTCTCACAGCTGCTGGCCCTTCCTGACGGCTACAGTACGGAAGAAGAGAAGAAGGAATACGCTGGCTATATCCAGAACAACGCCAAGATGCTGATGATGCTCATAGACGATATTCTCGATATCGCCGACGCAGAGCACGGAAACTATCGAATAGATCTCACGGATGCATCCTGCAATGAAATCTGTACCAGCGCGATGAAATCCGTAGAATTCCGCGTACCGCCTGAGGTAAAGATGTATTTTACGACAGATCTTCCTGACGATTTCAAAATCCACACAGACTCAAGGCGTGTTCAGCAGGTTCTCATCAATTACCTTACGAATGCCTGCAAACACACCTTACAGGGTGAAATAAAGGTCAGCTGTTCAAAATCCGAGCATCCGGGCAGCATCACATTCAGTGTCACGGATACAGGTACGGGAATTCCTTCGAACATGGCTGAAAACATATTCGAGCGCTTCACCAAACTGGACGCCTTCGTCCAGGGTAGCGGACTTGGACTAAATATATGCAGAACCATTGCCCAGAAACTTGGGGCACAGGTTAAACTGGACACGTCTTATACGAAGGGGGCCAGATTCCTCTTCATAGTCCCCCTTCATTAAAGCCGTAAAATAATTACTTACAGAAAGATGCGCCCACATTGATAATGATGTAGGCAAGGAAAGATGTAAGTACGATAAGAGTCCAGCAGGCTCCGGTTGAGAAAACTACGACTGCTGAAACGATAAATGCAAGCAGGAAAAGAATCCTGGAAACCTTTGTCTTGGTGTCCACCTGCTTACCTGTTCCCATCTTCATGGCAAACATGGGAATCTCACTGACAAGAAGCAGCGAGAGAATGATGGCCAGAGCCGGGATAACCCAGACAACTGATACTATAGACCCGAGCCACTCTTCGTAGTTGGCGGCATAGGCCAGTGATCCGCAGATCATGGCAGCGGCCGGCGTGGCGAGTCCGATGAAGCTTTCGTGCTGACGCTCGTCAATATTGAACTTGGCGAGTCTCAGGCCCGAGAAAGCCGCGAGGATTAAAGGTATAAGGCACACCAGGGTACCTGCTCCGGTAAACTCGCACATAGTCTTATATAAAAGGACAGACGGAAGCACTCCGAAGCTGACCATGTCTGCAAGGGAATCGAGTTCCTTTCCGATTTCAGAATATGCTCCGAGCAGCCTTGCGGCAAGACCGTCGCAGAAATCGAAGCCCGCAGCAGCGAGCATAAGGAGGAAGGCGGTCTCTACCTGACCTTCCAATGAAAGGATCACTCCCCCAACCCCGCAAAGGAGATTGAGGCAAGTGATCGTATTGGGAATATGTTTAACAATCTGCATTACTTGATACCAAGTTTCTTCTTAAGATCCTTTGGAAGCGCATCCTTATGGATAATGCAATCCATAGTCTTTCCGTCAAAGAAGTTCATTGAAACATACCAGATTCCGTGGAATTTTCCTGTGTCTCCCCAGGAATTCTTTACCACGAAATACTCCTTGCCGGTCTCATCCTTGGCAATACCGTAGATATGCATGCCGTGGTCGTCGGTAGTTTCCTTGTTGTCGAACCATTTCTGACGAACTTCCTGAGTAGGAACAAGCTCTGCAGGAGCTTCGTTTGAAGCATCCTCCTTTGCAGCCTTTTCCTCAGCCTTTCCAACCCAGTGCTCCTGATCAGAGCCTGCTGACTTCTTGTCCTTTGCCTTAGGGTCAACGAGGAATGCATAGCCGTCACGGGTAAATCCAACTTCACTTACATCAGCGCCCCAGAGTGTGGTATAGCCGTTCTTGAGACCGTTGTAAACAACCTCACGGAGTTCCTCCATAGGGACGTTGTAAACGCTGTTCCAGCGCCAGTTGTCGCAGACTTCAATCTGGAACTTGGTGTAGAATGGGTGATGTGTGAAAGAAGAGAGGACAACATAGTCATCAGCGTTGAGCTTGTATGAATCCCTGTACTGCTGAGGAGTCATTGTCTTTCCATTAACCTCGAATGACTCAGGGCATGGTCCGAGATAGGCGTCCATAATTCCCTGGAAGCCCTTCTTCCAGACTGTTGAAACCTTCTTTCCAGGATTGGAGGCAATAACCTTTACATAAGACTGAGCAAGGTCATCGAGCTCGCTGTGGTTAGGAAGGATCTTGTCTCCCTGGCCGTAATCGAGGACAGGCTGTGCGCTCTGAGGAACAAGGCCGTAATCTCTCATTACGTCAAGTACGTCGTCACCTTCGCTTCCGGCGCCGAAGTTAAGCTTGCCGTCAAGTCTGACATATTTGTCGGCACGGTCCTGATATGAATGGCTGATGACAAACATCTCAGAGAAATCAGGATATGCTGTAGTATCCTTGATGCCGTTGATTCTGATTGCCTCTGACTCGAGGAAGCTGATTCCTGAGAAACACCAGCAGGTTCCTGAACGGAACTGATTCTTAACCGGTGTCACCGGATTCTCCACAACTGGCGTGAACTTGATGTCAGGTGATTTAATTTTCTTAACCTGAGCGCCCGATGTGAACGGGATAACAAGAGCCGCCGCGATTGTAATTGATTTAATGTTCATAATAGTATTCTGTGTTATAAATATGTTCACACTAATTAACAAAGTTAAGCCTTTTCGATGAAAATACCATAACTTTGCGCCTATGAACGGACCCAGGAACATAATGTACATTCACGGAATGGGAGGCGGCAGGGACAGCCGCATTCCCTGGATTCTGAAAGAGTGTTTTGAGAATGACCCCACGGTGAACATCATCATCAGGACATACGATTTCGACCCGGACATTGCCAGGGACCAGATCGATTCCTGGGTGGAAGAAGTGAAGCCCGTACTCATCATTGGTGAATCACTGGGTTCAATCCACGCCCTCAGGATTAAGGGCATTCCGCACCTTTTCGTATCCCCTGCCCTCAATGCTCCCATCCACTTCAAGGTCCTCGCTCCCCTGATGCTCATTCCGGGAGCCACTAGTCTTATGGACTGGATATACAAGCCAAGACCCGGAGAACGGCAGAAACTCCATTTCACCTGGGATCTTCTCAGGAAATGGAACGGTTACCGGAAGATGGCCATCGCAAACTCCCCGAGGATGGGCGGAAAGGATTATTTCTTTGCCTTCCTGGGCAAATACGACCACTACCGTAAATCAGGCGTCGTACGCATCACCACCTGGGAGAAATACTATGGAAAAAATTCTTACGAACTCTACCCGGGAACCCATTTCATGGAGGAAGAATTTGTAAGGACCCTTCTGGTTAATAAAATCAAAACCTTCCTTTAGGAGGCCCTGAGGACCATTTTTCACAGATACAAATAACTCTGGGAAAAAGGTTGATAAAAAATTTTAAAAATTTATCTTCCAACTATCGTTAAGTGCCAAGTATTTTTCTACCTTTGTATTGTACAAAAGAAATACACAAGCGTACAAATCCTAAAAGAACATGGCAACATTCAGACAAAGAGCTTTAAACGAAGCCGCTGCTCACAAGACTGAGCGCTATTTCGTTGACGAACGTCCTGTTTCCGCTTATTTCGGACAGAACGTCTTCGACTTACCAAAAATGAGAAAGTATATGTCGCAGCCTGCTTACGAGGCAGTGCTTGCAGCAATCAAGGAAGGTGCTCAGATTGACCGTAAAGTTGCCAATGAGATTGCATCAGGAATGAAGGCCTGGGCCGTTGAGAGAGGTGCAACACATTATACCCATATTTTCCAGCCTCTTACCGGAACAACCGCTGAAAAGCACGAGGCTTTCATAACAATCAAGGACGGCCAGGCTTTTGAGAACTTCAAGGGCAGCGCCCTCGTACAGCAGGAGCCTGACGCCTCAAGTTTCCCTAGCGGCGGACTCCGCGCCACTTTCGAGGCCCGCGGTTATTCAGCCTGGGATCCTACTTCACCGGTATTTCTCCTTGACGAAACCCTCTGTATTCCGTCAGTATTCATATCTTACACAGGTGAGGCCCTCGATATGAAGGTGCCAAACCTCAAGTCACTTGCCGCTCTCAGCACGGCCGCCACAGCAGTAGCGAACCTCTTTGACAAGAGCGTCAAGGCCGTAAAGGTAAACATAGGTCTCGAGCAGGAATACTTCCTCGTTGACGAGGCTCTCTACAATGCCCGTCCAGACCTCAGAATCTGCGACAGGACAGTCATCGGACATACTTCAGCCAAGGACCAGCAGCTTTCAGACCACTACTTCGGAGCAATTCCTCAGAAGGTAGTTGCATTCATGAAGGATTTCGAGACCGAGGCATACAAACTCGGCATCGACCTTGAGACACGCCACAACGAAGTTGCGCCTAACCAGTTTGAGTGCGCGCCTGTATTCTGCGAGTGTACCAAGGCAATTGACCAGAACATGCTTCTTATGATTGTGATGCAGAACGTTGCAAAGAAGCACAATCTCAAGGTTCTCTTCCACGAGAAACCTTTCGATGGAATCAACGGTTCCGGAAAGCACTGCAACTGGTCAATGCAGACTGACACCGGAACACTCCTCCTCTCCCCTGGCAAGACAGGAGCCAAGAACCTCCAGTTCCTGGCCTTCTACGCAGCTGTAACCAAGGCTGTTTACAAGCATAACTACCTTCTCATGTCTTCTATCAGCACGCTCAGC
Source organism: uncultured Bacteroidia bacterium (assembly GCA_902795785.1). Taxonomy (GTDB): domain Bacteria; phylum Bacteroidota; class Bacteroidia; order Bacteroidales; family UBA932; genus Cryptobacteroides. Next base: position 6,729 of record CADBMK010000169.1, read on the forward strand.
AACAGCTATCGTCTCGGAGGACACGAGGCGCCTCCTGCAGTGATGTCAATCTTCTCCGGAGCCTACGTTTCCGGCATCCTCAAGTCAATTCTTGAGAACGACGAGATTCTTGAAGACACATCAGCAAAGAATGCCATCAAGATGGTCAACGCCATCCCTGACATCCTCCAGGACAATACAGACCGAAACAGGACATCTCCGTTCGCCTTCACCGGCAACAGATTCGAGTTCCGCGCCCTCGGTTCATCAGCAAACGCAGCCACTGCAGTATATGTGCTCAACACAGCGGTAGCGGAGAGCCTTACCGAATTCCGCAAGGCCGTCGATGATCTTGAAGCCGCAGGCGTTCCACGTCAGGCCGCCATCCTCAAGACAATCAAGAAGTTCATCGACGAGAGCAAGAACGTTCTCTTTGAAGGAAACGGTTACAGCAAGGAATGGGAAGTAGAATCTGCCAAGAGAGGTCTCAAGGCCGTCAAGAACGTTCCTGAATCATACAAAGCCTTCATCGAAAAGGATTCCATAAAGATGTTCGAGGACATGGGAGTACTCACCTCAGAGGAAACCAACGCCCGTTATGAAGTCCTTAATGAAAGTTATGTCAAGAAGCTCCAGATCGAAGCACGCGTTCAGGGAGACATCTGTCTCAACCACGTCATTCCGGCTGCGGTCAGCTACCAGAATATCCTTATGAAGGACATCCTCGGAGCCAAGGAAGCATTCGGTGAAGAATTTAAGGATCTTTGCGCAGCAGAGATTGCCACTTACAGGAAAATCGCTAAATTTATCAATGATATTTCAAGGGATGTCAACGACCTTGTAGAAGCCAGGAAAAAGGCCAACAAGGTTGAAGACTTCGCCGAAAGAGCTAAACTTTATTCAACAGAAGTTAAAGATATGATGGATAAAGTCAGGTACAGCGCCGACCATCTCGAGATGCTTGTCGACGATGAACTCTGGCCGCTTCCAAAGTATCGAGAGCTCCTGTTCTTTTAATGATGCCCGTGAAAAAGATAGAATTAAGGAATTTAATACTTGCATTGTTCACCGTTTTCGCCCTTTTCGGCTGCAGCCGAAAAACCTGCGGAGGCACGAATACAATCAAATTGATAGAGGATATCCTGGCAGACACATCGTCCGTCAGGTATTCTCTTGTTAATGGGTTTGATGAGCATTACACCAAAGGAAAGATTGCGGTGATCGCTCCACAGGCCAGGACGGCCGCCCTGGTAAAGTATCTGACCACCTGCGACGTCTTCAACAATATTGACGGCACCAAGAATCCGGACGGACTTCCTGACTTCAGCGGAGAGACCATTCTTTGTATGCCGGAGATCAAGAACGTTCCTGATACAGCCCAGGACAAGGTCGGCATGCGTGAACTTATCGTCATTCAGGTTCTTGACGGAGTTCAGCACGGCGCGAAGGTTGTCATCCTTGCACCTGAGCTTGCCGCTACGGGACTGGAGGACGTGGACTATCTTTTCGAATCTCTCGGAAAGGACCTCCCCATCATAGCAATGCCGGTCTTTGAAGGCGATTCCACAAACGTAAAGTCAGATTCAGCCGTCGCTGAATACTGTTACAACCTCCTGAGAAGGAAGAATTTGTTTTCACACAATATAGCATACCCAAAAGAAGAGTGGGTGAATATAGACAGTTCGGATGTACAAGATTAGCATATCACCTGAGGAAATCGACAAGCTTCCGCTCACTACCTTCGACAAAAAGATCTGTGTCATAGACAGCGAAGGTCCTGAGCTTACAAAGGCTGTCGCCTACCTCAAGAAACAGAAGTACATCGGTTTCGATACAGAAACAAAGCCGACGTTCTCCCCTGAACAGAAAAGGATGGGAGTGGCGCTTCTTCAGCTCTCCGGACCGGAGAAAGCCTATCTTTTCCGCATCAAGAAATGCGGAATGCATGCAAAACTGTGTACCATTCTTTCCGATGAGAATATCCTGAAAATCGGCGCAGCCGTTGCTGACGACGTCCGTGGACTGGAGAAGTATCACAACTTCACGGCCAAGTCCTTCATAGACCTTCAGAAAATAGGCTGGGAGTACGGCATCCGTGACAAGAGTGTCAAGAAGATGGCCGCAATTATACTCGGCATTAAGATTTCCAAAAAGGAGCAGTTGTCCAACTGGGAAGCTGAAACCCTTAGCGAAAGCCAGCAGAAATACGCTGCCATGGATGCCTGGGTATGCCGTGAGATGTACGTTAAACTTCTTAAGAGCGAGAAGAATCCTCTTACAAAGGAACAGCAGATGCCGCCTTCACAGCTGAAGCAAATGCTTGAAAAGCAGGCTGCCAAGGCAAAGAAAGCCGAGGAGGAGAAGAAGAAGCAGGAAAAGCAGAAAAAGAAAAAGGCTCTTAAAAGAAAACTATACAGAAAGCGTCGTGCCGAGAGAAAGAAGGCACAGAAAAACGCAGAATTAAATAGCAATGGTCAAAGTCATACTGAAGAAAGGAAGGGATGAGTCTCTGAAGAGATTCCACCCTTGGGTCTTCTCCGGCGCAATTGCGCAGATTACCGGCAATCCGGCCGAAGGAGACATCGTTAGCGTTTATTCGGCAGAGGGCAATTTCCTCGCCGCAGGCCATTACCAGATCGGTTCGATTGCGGTAAGGGTGCTCAGTTTTGATTCCGACGTCCTTGCGCCGGATTTCTGGGAAATCATGTTGAACCGTGCCCTGCAGGTCAGGATTGCCGCAGGTCTCGCACAGAACGGGGAAACAGTCACAAACTGTTACCGTCTCGTCCACGGTGAAGGCGACAATCTCCCAGGACTTATCATAGATTATTACGCCGGAGTCTGCGTAATGCAGGCACACTCCGTGGGTATGTTCCGCGCCAAGAAGCAGATCTGCGAGGCCCTCAAGAAGGTTTACGGAGATTCTCTCAAAGCCGTATATGACAAGAGTTCAGGCACAGCCCCGTTCAAGGCCGGCCTTGACCTCGTTGACGGATATCTCTACAAGGCTGAAGGATTTGACGACAGCGAGCAGGTAGTCCTTGAAAACGGCAATAAATTTCTCGTAAACTGGACGGAAGGTCAGAAGACAGGCTTCTTCCTGGATCAAAGGGAAAACCGCAATCTTGTGGCCCGCTACGCAAAGGGACGCAACGTCCTGAATCTCTTCTGCTACACCGGAGGCTTCTCCATCTACGCCCTCAATGCAGGAGCAAAGCACGTTGATTCCGTGGACAGTTCCAGAAAGGCCATGGACATGGTTGACAGGAACGTCGCTCTCAACGGATTCGATTCCACCAGGCACACCAGCTACTGTGACGATGCCATAGAGTTCGTCAAAAAGGCCCCGGCCGACAAATACGACCTTATGATCGTTGACCCGCCAGCATTCGCAAAACACCGCGGTGCCCTTAACAACGCCCTTCGCGCTTACCAGCGTCTTAACGCCGCAGCCATATCAAGAGTGGCGCCAGGAGGCTTCGTATTCACCTTCAGCTGCTCCCAGGTAGTTGACAAAGAGGCCTTTGCCCTTGCAGTCTTCTCAGCGGCAGCCCAGGCCGGCAGAAGCGTCCGCATCCTCGACAGGCTCAACCAGCCTGCCGACCACTCCGTAAACATCTACCACCCGGAAGGTGAATACCTCAAAGGATTGTTGCTTTACGTTGAATAAAGTGGCCTCCAGTTATTGCAAAAAGCAAATTTTAGTACTATATTTGCATTCCAATCAAATGGTGCTTTGGCCGAGAGGTTAGGCACAGGTCTGCAAAACCTGCCAGAGCGGTTCGATTCCGCTAGGCACCTCACTCCCCCTGATTCTTCAGGGGGATTTTTTTATTTCTATCAAACCATCATTTTCAATTAGATAGCTGAAATCAACCCGAGAAGCAAAATCAATCAGGCAGACAAAAAAAGAAGCCGCTCCGGAAGGAACGGCTTCATATTGTTAAGGAATTTATTCAAATTACTTTGAGATGACGCGAGCCATTTCACAAACCTTGTTTGAATAACCCCACTCGTTGTCATACCAAGAGCAAACCTTAACGAAAGTAGGATCGAGCTGGATACCTGCCTTTGCGTCGAAGATTGAAGTATGAGCGTCGTTGCGGAAGTCTGTAGAAACGACAGCATCCTCAGTGTATCCGAGAACACCCTTAAGCTCGCCCTCAGAAGCCTCCTTCATAGCTGCGCAGATTGCTGCGTAAGCAGCGTCCTTGTCTGCAGCTGGAGCCTTTGCAAGCTCGCAAGTAAGGTCAACGAAGCTGACGTCAGATGTAGGAACACGGAGAGACATACCTGTGAGCTTACCGTTGAGCTCAGGGAGGACCTTACCTACTGCCTTAGCAGCACCTGTAGATGAAGGGATGATGTTCTCGAGGATTCCACGGCCACCGCGCCAATCCTTCTTTGAAGGACCGTCAACAGTCTTCTGAGTTGCAGTTGCAGCGTGTACAGTTGTCATGAGACCACGTACGATACCGAACTTGTCATTGAGGACCTTAGAGATAGGTGCGAGACAGTTTGTTGTACAAGATGCGTTAGAGATGATCTTCTGACCAGCGTAAGTCTTGTCGTTAACACCATATACGAACATAGGAGTAGCGTCCTTTGAAGGAGCTGACATGATGACCTTCTTTGCACCAGCCTTAAGATGTGCTGAAGCGAGTTCCTCTGTAAGGAAGAAACCTGTTGACTCAACGACAACGTCTACGTCAAGAGCGCCCCAAGTGATCTGAGAAGGATCCTTCTCAGCGAAGACCTGGATCTTGTTACCGTCAACGATAAGGTAGTTACCGTCAACCTTAACGTCATGGTTGAAATGACCGTGAACTGAATCGTACTTGAGCATGTATGCAAGATAATCTGCATCGAGGAGGTCGTTGATACCTACGACCTGGATGTCAGCTGAGAAGTTCTCAACTGCTGCACGGAATACAATAAGTCCGATACGGCCAAATCCGTTAATACCAAGTTTTACCAGTTTTTGAAATATTAAATTGAGTTAAACGTAATTCTACTAACCAGCTCCTTTTCCAGAGCGCTGCAAAACTAATAAAAAAATTTAAGAAATTGAATATCTTTGCAAGGAAAATCAAAGCATCAATGGAAATCCTTATAACAAACGACGACGGAATCCAGTCAGACGGCATCAAGGCCCTTGTAGAAGCCATGCGTCCGTATGGAAACCTTACCATAGTCGCCCCTAAATATCATCAGTCCGGCATGTCAATGGCTGTTTCAATGGGATTCAAGCCAATAGCCGTAAAAGAAATCAAAAGAACCGAGAACCAGAGGTGGATCTACGTAGACGGCACCCCGTCAAGTTGTATCAAGTACGGTCTTGATATGGTAATGAAGGACAGGAAACCTGACGTAGTGATAAGCGGAATCAATCACGGAGCCAATGCGGCCACCGCAGTCCTCTATTCCGGGACCCTGGGAGCCACAAAGGAAGCCGCCATCGCCGGCATCCCGGCAATCGGTGTATCCCTTGACCATATGTCGTTCAATGCTGACTTCTCCACCGTGGTGAAGATGTTCCCTGCCATATTCGACAAGATAATGGCCAACCTGGGACAGAAGAAAGGAGTCTATTACAACATCAACTTCCCTTATCTCAAGGAAAACGAGATAAAGGGCATACGTGTGGCGCACCAGGGAAGCATCCGCTGGGACAACGAATTTGTGGATTTCGATCCGGGCATCTATGACAAACTGGGAGTTACCCCTCAGCAGCTCGGAATCACCAGCCTGCCTGAACTCGAGGAAGGAGAAACGCGCTATATGATGGCCGGTGAGCTCAAGAACAACGATAATGACCACACGTCCGACAACATTCTTCTCGAAAATGGCTATATTACGATTGTTGTACACAATACGGACACGACAGACTACGGGGAAATCGAAAGACTGAAATCCCTTGAATTTGACCGCGAATTCTAATATATGAAGTATTACATCATTGCCGGAGAAGCCTCAGGAGACCTCCACGGATCCAACCTTATGAAGGGCCTGTATAAAAAAGACCCTTCAGCGGATATCAGGTTCTGGGGCGGAAGCCTGATGAACGGAGTTTACAGGGAAAACCAGAGCGGCGAGGGCCTGGTCCGCGATTACAAGGACGGAGCTGTAATGGGATTCACCGAAGTTCTGGCCAAGGCGCGTCAGCTTCTGGGCAACGTCAACATGTGCAAGGAGGACATACTCAGATGGTCTCCTGACGTCGTAATCCTCATTGACTACCCCGGCTTCAACTTCAAAATAGCGGAATTTGCCCACAACAAGGGCTTCAAGGTCTTCTATTACATTGCGCCCAAGGTCTGGGCTTCACGCGAGAGCAGAATCGAAAAGATCCGCAAGTTCGTGGACAAGTTATTCATAGTATTTCCTTTCGAGATTCCATATTTTGAGAAGAAAGGCATTGATTTCATATACAAGGGCAATCCTCTCATTGACGCCATAGACGACACCGAAGATACGGAAGGTCTGCCTCAGGAGCCGTACATCGCCCTGCTGGCCGGATCCAGGAAGCCGGAAATCGGCACGATGATGCCTGTGTTCGTGGAATTCGCAGACAGGCTGCGCGCCACCCCGGGATACGGCAATATGAAGTTCGTGCTTGCCGGAGCGCCGTCAAGAAGCATCGAGGACTACAGTTCCTACATAGGCAATAGAAAAGACTATATAAAGGTCATTTTCGGGAAGACCCACTCCATCCTGAAACACTCCCAGGCCGCGGTCATCAATTCCGGAACGGCCTCGCTTGAAGCCGCACTCATAGGAACGCCTCAAGTGGTGGGATACGCAGGAAGCGAAATGACCTTCATGATTGCAAAGCAGATCATAAAGGTCACTTATATATCATTGGGAAATCTGATTCTCGGAAAACACGCTTTCCGTGAACTTCTCCAGTATTATTTCACACCTGAGAACGTCCTGACTGAAATCAGGCGCATCCTTGAGGACAAGGAATACCGCGACGGAATGATTGCCGACTACGCCGAGATCAAAGCAAGGCTTGGAGGTTCCGGGGCATCCGAGGCTGTGGCCGGGGCGATGATCGAAGAACTCTCCAGGTAAACCTTAATATACCCTCGGTCCAAAAATCTTGGAGCCGACGCGGATAAAGGTTGCACCGTAATTCAGGGCAATCTTGTAATCCTCTGACATACCGATTGACAGTTCCTTGAAATCCTTGTTTTCAGGGAACGTATCTTTTATATAGTCAAAGTGATTCTTGATCCTCTGGAAGTCAGCGGCAACGGCCTCTTCGTCATCCGTATGCGATGCCATACCCATAAGGCCGCAGATTCGCACTCCCCTGTACTTGTCGGCATTGAACATCACGTCCAGGATTTCCTCTTCGTAAAAACCCTGCTTGGTTTCCTCAGCGCCGATGTGCATCTCAAGAAGGACGTCCATTACCTTGCCGTTCTTAAGGCACCACTTGTTCACCTCGTCGAGAAGATGAACAGTATCAATGGACTGGACCATTGAAACATAAGGAAGGACCATCTTAAGTTTGTTGGTCTGAAGGTGACCAAGGAAATGGAAGCTGACGTCCTTGAGGAGTTCCTCCGGAAGTTCCTTCATCTTCTTCTCAAGTTCCTGCGGGCGGTTTTCACCAAAGAGTTTCTGACCAGCCTGCCAGGCCTCGATTATGGCTTCACATGGATGGAATTTGGAAACTGCCACCAGTCTTGTTCCTGATGGCAGTTCACTTGTTATTTCTTTTATAATTTCACCTATCATATGGAAAAATTATCGCTTCTGCTGTTTTCTCATCTGCTCCTGCATTCTCTGAGCCTCCTCCAGACGAAGCTGCCACTTTGACTTAGGCGCCTTCTTTCCTTCGGTTGCCTTGAGCCTTGCGCGGATTGCATCGGCATCCACAAAGAACTTCTTGATGACGAAGGTCTCAATCATCGTGATGATGTTTGAAAGGAGGTAGTAGTAACTGAGACCTGCAGAGAGGTTGTTACAGATGAAGAACATCATTATAGGCATCATCCAAAGAGTCATGAACCTCATACTCTGTGCATTAGGATCATTGCCGCTCATCTGGGTCGTTGTCATTCTTGAATAGAAGAACATTGACACGGCCATAAGGAGGGCGAAGAGGCTCAGGTGGTCTCCAAGGAGAGGGATTCTGAAGCCGAAGTCAAGGATTGAATCGTATCCTGAAAGGTCGTCAGCCCAGAGGAAGCTCTGCTGACGGAGCTCGATGGATGCTGGGAAGAAACGGAACATCGCCCAGAGGATTGGGAACTGGATGAGCATAGGAAGACATCCTCCCATAGGGTTAATGCCTGCTCTTCTGTAAAGGTCCATCTGAGCCTGCTGCTTCTTCATCGCATCGTTCTGGTCAGGATACTTCTCGTTGAGCTTGTCAATCTCAGGCTTGATGGCCTGCATCTTTGCAGATGAAGAGTATGACTTGTATGAAAGAGGAAGCACAACGGTCTTGATGAAGATGGTCATCAGGAGGATGATGATACCGAAATTCGAAATCCAGTTGTGGAGGAAGTCAAACAGAGGGATGATCACATACTTGGTGAACCAGCCTACGAGCCAGCCGCCGAGCGGGATGATCTTCTCGTACTTATTGTTATAAGCCTTGAGAGTCTTGTAATGGTTAGGTCCGAAATAGTAACGGATTGGGAACACCACCTTGTCCGAAGACTTGAAGTCAGCCCTCATCTGGGCGTTGCAGACCATAAGATTGTGTGATGGATCGTCTTCCTTCACGAATTCAACGCCAATCTCTCCGTTGACAAAGCCCATTTCAGGAGTTACGATCATTGAGAAGAACTGCTGCTGGAAAGCGAACCACTCGCTCCTGCCGTCAATCTTCTTGGATGCTGATTTTCCACGGCCGATCTCAGCAGGCTTCTTCTCCCCCGGATAATAGACATCCGTCTTGGAATACCTCATCTCGTTCTGATAGCCCTTCTCCATTCTTGGGATTGTGACATTGTAATCGAAGTCGATGGTAGTCACGTTCTTAGGAATGACATTGTCCATCCCGACAAAAGAGAGGGCGCTGCCAAGGTCATAAGAACCGTCCTTGAGGGAATATGTCTGCTCGATATATCCGCCGCCGCTGAACGGAAGGCGGAATGTCGCTGATTTGTCAGTCTTCTCTACGATACCGAACACGAAATCAGCCGTATTGATATACTCTCCGGCATAGACAGAAGCTCCGAAACGTGCCTGACCAGGGTTGAACAGGTAGGTTGCGGTGCTGTCGTAGTTGCAATACTTTGTAAGTTTGACTGAATATGGCTGAGCGCCCTTTGTGCTGAGCGCAACCTCCATCACGTCGTTAGAGAGTACGATGTACTCAGCCGCTGCAAGACGGGATGACTCAAGAAGAGAATCCTGATAAACCCTCTGAGTGCCGGCAAGCGCCTCAGCAACCTCGGCAAGTGAAGTGTCCGCCTTTGCCATCGCGGCAAGTGACGCTTCTTTTCTGACATTCTCGATTGAGTCCTGGCGAGCCTGCTCAACCGCCATAGCCTCATTTACCTTGGCCTGCTGCTTGCTCTGATACCAGGTAAAGCCGAACAGGATTGCGGCAATGGCTATGAAACCAAATACTGTATTCTTATCCATTTAATAATTAATCTTCTGGTGTATTTCTAATTTTATTTTCAAGTGCCTTGAGTTCTTCCTTAGCTGAAGCAATCCTGTCCTCCATCTGCTTGATGAGAGGGGCTGAATTCTTGCTTGCAGAGAAGAAGCCGATATTGTTCTCGCAGGTATCGATATCCTGCTGGAGCCTGTTGTACTGCTGGATGAGTTTCTCCCTCTCAGATACAGGACGGCGTGACTGATGGTCTGCATGGCGGCCGTGGCGCTGACCGAATTCCGGGAACTTAGCCTGCATAGCCTCCTTATAAGCGGATGCGATTGCCTCCTTCTCCTTGAACGGAACAAATCCGATGGCCTGCCACTTTGAAGAGAAATTCTTCATTGCCTCGGCATCGTTGCCTTCATAAGCCTTGATTTCTTCGATGAGGGCCTTCTTGGCCTTGAGATTAGCATAGAACTCATTCTCCGGTTTTGCGTTCTTCTGCTTCTCGGCGAAGAATGCGTCACAGGCTGCGCGGAAACGCTTCCAAATCTGCTCAGACTTCTTGCGTGGAACGGCACCTATCTCCTTCCACTGCTTCTGGAGGGCGATGAACTGATCGGTTGTCTTCTTCCAGTCCGTGCTGTCCTTAAGCTGCTCAGCCTGCTCGATGATGGCCATCTTCTTCTCAAGGTTCTCATTCATGCTGTCCTTGAACTCAGAGTAGAACACCCTCTTGCGCTCAAAGAACTTGTCGCACGCGGCGCGGAAACGGTCGTAAATCTTTTGATTCTCCTTCTTGGTGGCGAATCCGATGCCTTTCCATTTTGCCTGAACGGCCTCAATTTCCTTGGTAAGGTTATTCCATTCGTTTGAAGATGTGGCCTCCTTGTCGGCGATGGCCTCTACTTCCTCGCATAGTTTTGTCTTTGCCTCGAGGTTCTGGACCTGCTGCTCCTTCATTCCCTCGAAGTAAGCCTGATATTTCTTGTTGATAACGGCAGTTGCCGCCTTGAAGCGCTCCCAGATGGAATCACGGAATTCCTTTGCAACAGGGCCGAATTCCTTCCACTGCTCGTGCAGTTTCTGGAGTTCTTTGAAAGCCTCCACCACATTCTCGTTCTCGGAAAGCTTTTCCGCAGCCAGGCAGAATTCTTCCTTTGCCTCGAGGTTCTTTTTGAAATCAAGGTCACGCAGATCGTGGTTGATCTTGACCATGTCATAGAACTTCTCAACGTAGAACTGATATGTATCGTTGATGTCCCTGAAACTTGTGACAGGAACCGGGCCGATTTCCCTCCAGCGGTTCTGGATCTCACGGAACGCAGGGAAAGTGGCGTTCACATCCTCCTGCTTCTCCACAAGGGCCTTGAGGTCTTCGATGACGGCCTTTTTCTTTTCAAGGTTCTCTTCCCTTTCCTGTTCAATCTTCTTATTGTATTCCGCACGCTCAGACTTGTATGTGGCGTAGATTTCCTTAAATCCGTTTTCGAGAACGGTCAGGGCGTCGTCAGCCTCGTCTCCGTTCTCCGCTCTCTGCTTTGAGAGATTCTTGTAGAATGCAGAACGTATTGCTTCCGCAGTCTTTGATTTTTTAAGGCGGTCAGCGCTGCTGACAAGTTCCTGGAAAAGCTGTGTAAGTTCAGCAAGAGTCTTTTCAGCAAAATTTACCGTAGGTTCTTCTTCTGGTTCAACCGTTGACGTCTTTTCTGCTACATCTGAAGCAACAACCTTTTCCTCTGCTGCCTCAGGGATAATTTCTTCACTCATAATTAAAGAGTTATAAGTTTAACAATAGTAATGAATAGCAAATATACTCATTTTCGATTAAAAAGGCTATTTTTGCACTTGCAAAGCATTTATTCTATGAGAATTGACATCCTGACTGTTGTTCCGGAGCTTCTTGACAGCCCCCTGTCACACTCCATCGTCGGCAGAGCCCGCAAGAAAGGCATCGTTGACATACATATTCACAACCTTCGCAAATACGGCATCGGCCCGCGCCAGAATGTCGATGATTACAGTTATGGCGGAGACGCCGGTATGGTCATGATGATCGAGCCGGTGTACAAGATGATTAACGAGCTTAAGTCAGAGCGTGAATACGACGAAGTCATCTATATGTCCCCTGACGGTGAAATTCTCAATCAGTCAATTGCCAACGAACTCTCACTTAAAGGAAACATCATAATCCTGTGCGGTCATTACAAAGGCATTGACCACAGAATACGCGAGCATCTTATCACCAGGGAGATTTCTGTTGGAAACTACGTGGTCAGCGGAGGAGAGATTCCCGCCGCCCTTCTTGCAGATTCTATAGTAAGACTCATTCCCGGAGCGCTCACCGACGAGACATCCGCACTGAGCGACAGTTTCCAGGATAACCTTCTCTCACCTCCGGTTTACACCAGGCCGGCCGAATTCAACGGCTGGAAAGTGCCGGACGTGCTGCTCAGCGGTAATCCTAAGCTCATCCAGAAATGGCAGGACGAGCAGGCCGTTGAAAGGACAAAAGCCCTCAGGCCTGAACTTCTAAAAGCGTCCGACAAATAAGCCCTAATATTTTAAAATATTTTAATATATAGTTTTTCGTTAAAAAAGATTTGCATATCTAAAACGATTAAGTATATTTGTAGTGTTGAAAACAGTTGACACAACTGATTTTCAGCATTGCTGAACATTCTAACCATTAATAATTAACCTTCATATAAGGTAAAATACACTACTAACTAACCGATAAAGGCTCGCAGTGATGCGGGCCTTTAATCATTTTTGTATATTTGCTAACCATGAAAAAAGGCGAATTTGAACTGATAGACACCATACGGGAAATGTTTCCCGTACCGGAAGGATCGCTCGGAATCGGAGACGACTGCGCAGTCATCCCCCAGAAAGGCGGGATGGATACCCTTGTATCCACTGATATGCTAATAGAAGGCAGTCACTTCCTTCTAAGCGACGTAAGTGCCGAGGACCTGGGCTGGAAAAGCGCAGCGGTGAATATCAGTGACATCGCAGGAATGGGTGGAAGACCTGTAGCCACCTTTCTTTCCTTCGCCATTCCACGTGGTACGGACGACTCTTTCATAGACGGATTTATGAAAGGATACAGGGAGATATCCTCCAAATACGGGATTCCCCTTCTGGGAGGAGACACGGTGGCCTCGGACAACACGATGTGCATAAATGTGGCGATTCTTGGAGAAGCCCCTGCAGGAAAGGCCAGACTTCGCAGCATGGCCGATACTGGTGACACGATCTATGTATCCGGTCCTTTAGGAGATTCAGGCGCCGGACTTAAAGTAATACTTGAAGGAATTGAAAGGGGTGCAACCGAAAATGCCCTGGTGCACAGGCACTATCGTCCCGAGCCAAGGGTAGAACTTGGGATGAAGCTTTCCGGGATTGACGGCGTACACGCGATGATGGACATTTCCGACGGAGTTGCATCAGACCTTGAACACATTCTTGCCGCTTCCGGAGTATCCGCCGAGATCGATGTCAGGAAACTGCCTCTTTCAGAAGACCTGAAAAAAGCCTGCGGCCTTCACGGCTGGGACGCCGTACGTCTTGCCCTGGAAGGCGGCGAGGACTACGAGCTTCTTATCACGGCCGACCCTTCCCTCGATCTATCCCCTTTCGGCCTCACCTCAATAGGCAGAATTAAAGAAAAGGGCGCCGAACCCATCAATTGGATTGGCACCACTTCTATGGATTATAAAGGTTATCACCAGTTCTAGTCCTGAGGGTTGATGATCATGAACGGCGGGTCATGCCTTTCATGGCCGTCCAGCCATTTTTTGATTTCAGCCTTCCTGGTACGGCTTACCATTATTTCAGGAGCATCCTTTCCCTTTAGGATCAGACGTCCCTTACCGTTGATGTCATTTTCCAGACTGAGAATCTGAATCTTAGGCACAAGGTACTTTCTGTTGGCCCTTGTGAAGAGTACAGGATTCAACTCGTTCTCAATATATTCCAGCGTCATGTCAAGAACATAGGAAGCCCCGTCCACAAGACACACGTGGGTACATTTACTGTCCGAGAAAACATATCTGATATCCTCCACAGGAACGATCTTGTCACCGAGAGTGGACTTGACAAGGAAACGGTCACGGTAAAACCCGCCGCCGATGATGTTGCGGCGAAGCAACTGGCGGGTCAGTTCCTCATTCTGAGCCTCCAGCTGTTCTATTCTTCTGAGTGCCTGTTCAAGTTCCTTGTCCACTGCTAAACGATTTGGAAGAATCCGTTCTTAAGGTCATTTTCAGCAATCATCTTCATCATGTAATGAAGTTTCTTGCCGGTGGCGTTAACAGGAAGTTCTCCCACAAAGCGGTAATACCTCGGACGCTTGAAGTTGGCGATATCCGGGCTGTCCTTGCAGAACTGGTCAAGTTCCTCGGCAGTAAGGCTCTCGTCAGCCTTGACCACATAGGCGGTTACAATCTGCCCGCGAATCTTGTCAGGAGCCGAGGTTACGATACAGTCGCGAACCTTTGGATTAGTATTCAGAACCTCCTCAATCTGAACTGGATAGATATTCTCACCTGAAGAGATTATCATATCATCCTTCCTGCCTACGATGGTAACGAACTGATTCTCGTCCCACGTTCCGAGGTCATTGGTATAGAGGAAACCCTTGTAGTATTTCTTTTCGGTTTCTTCAGGAAGTCCGTAATATGAATAAGGAGACTTGGCCGGGGACTTGATGATTACTTCTCCGACTTCACTGCCGTCGGTTGCGGCAAGATCGTCCGGTTCGGCCCTGTGGTCGTCATATACCTTAACTACGCGCACGTCGTCATCCACGCAGGATGCACCGGCGGTGCCTGCGCCGGCCGGCAGGTCGAACGGACGCAGGAAGGTGTTCCAGAATGATTCAGTGGTACCGTAGCCGTTGAATATGTTCGGTGTGAGCACATTCTGGTAACGGATGCAGGCCGATCTTTCAAGAGGGCTGCCCATTGTGACAATGCCACGGAGAGACTTAAGGTCATAGTCCTTCTTCTCCTGTTCATCGGCCAGGGCTTCGAGGACGGTAGGGACACCGATTACAAAGGTGATACCGTATTTCTGAAGGTACTGAAGGGTCTTCTCCGCGCTGAATTTACCCATTATGACCAGGCAGGCCCCGGCATAGAATGTCGGGCAAGGACCGGCACAATGGAGACCGCCTCTATGGAACCAAGGGGTGGTATTGATTGTGACGTCCTTATAGCTCATCGGGAAATGGATCATAACGTCGTGAGCTGACAGGACCTCATTTATGCTGGTAATAGGTACGCCCTTCTGCCTTCCGGTTGTTCCGGAGGTATAAAGACGGACAGTCTCGTCATAGATGTTATAATCTTCACAGGTCTGGGGTTCAGAAGTGGAAGCATCCTTAACATATTCTTCATATGATACCGCGTTTTCGTTTGACGTTACGCCCGTTACGACAAGTCTGAGAGGCTTCCATTCGGCCATTTCCAGAGCCTGTTTAACCACATCTTCCCTGTCGGGGTCGTAAATGAGAACCTTTGGTTTTGAGTCATCGAGGGCCTGGGCCATCTCTCCGGCCGAAAGCCTGAAGCTGACCGGACTGCCGGCTGCGTGAAGCTTGTGACACGCGATGTATGCGAAGACAAACTCCGGACAGTTGAGCATCTGGAACATCACCACATCTCCCCTGCCGACGCCGTCCTTCATAAGTGTACCAGCGAGCCTGTTCACGTCCGCATTAAGTTCCGAATAAGTCCAGGTCATGTCCTTAACCGGATAAATCATGGCGTTTCTTGAAGAATACCTGCGCACGTTGCGCATGAATCCTTCAATCCACGTATACTGACTTTCAAAGATTTGTCTGATTCTGTCTCTATTGTCCATATTCTGCCTGTTTTATGAACCTACTCAGGAAGATGAATAGTCTTGTACTTGCGCTGGCGTTTCTCCCAACGCTCACGGGCATACTGCTGAAGGTCTGCGACAGAATCATTCTCGTCCACGATCTCCATACCCATAATAGTCTCTATTATATCTTCAAGAGTGATGATTCCCTGAAAGGAACCGTACTCATCAATTATAATTCCGATCTGGCTCTTGGTCATAAGGAGCGACTCCCATATATCGCTGACGGACATCTCCTCGTTAAACATCCTGATATCCCTTTTGAGGGTGCTGATAGGCGAATCGAAATTGTCGTCGGCAAGATTCTCCAGGACGTCATACCGCATGACATAGCCCGTTATGTTCTCCGGATTGCCGGAATAAACGGGGATACGGGAATAATGGGAAAGCTGATCGTTCTTGTAGAACTCCTTCATCGTCATGCTGTCCTTTGCAGTGGCGGCCACCGTCCGGGGCGTCATGACATCGTACGCCTTGATACCTTCAAGCTTGATGATGTTCTGGATGACCTTGTTCTCACCCTTGTCGATGACTCCTTCCTCTTCACCCATATTGGCCATTGCCGAAACTTCCTCGCGGCTGACGGCGGCCTCGCCCTCCTCGCTGGTGAACTTTCGGCTCACATATCGGATAAGGGCGACGAACGGATACATCAGAACGACAAGCGCCCTGATTATATGCGCAAGGAACGTGAGCTTTTTCCAATGCGACGTTCCTATCGTCTTTGGAATGATTTCAGAAAAGACAAGGATAAGCACCGTCATGATGGCGGAAACGAAACCGAACCACTCGCTTCCGAAAAGGATGGTGGTCTGACGTCCAACTCCTGCCGCTCCTATGGTGTTTGCGATGGTGTTAAGGGAAAGAATGGCAGCTATCGGATCATCGATGTTCTCCTTAAGCCTGCCGAAAAGGCGTGCGCTCCTGTCCCCTTCCTCTTCCTTCATCGATATAAACGACAAAGGAGTCGACATCAATACCGACTCAAGCAGAGAGCAAAGGAACGATATGGCTAAGGCGCCGAATAAAAACAATAATAGCAGTCCCATAACAGAACTCTAATATAGCAATATTTCGTACATCCTAGGCCAACACTTTCCCGTAATTAAAATCTTTCCCGACCTTTCGTCATAAGCGATACCGTTCAGGACGTCCGTGTCCCTGTCACGGAGTTTGTCAGGCAGCAGGCCGGTACAATCCACGGTAGCCTCAACAACCCCCGTTTCAGGATTGATAATGAGTATCATGTCAGTCAGATAGACATTAGCCCATATCTTCCCTTTAATATACTCCAGTTCGTTAAGCAGCCGGATAGGACGGCCGTTAAGCTTGACCTGGATGGTCTTGCTCACTTTAAGGTCCTTATCCATAAAGTATATGTTCGACGAACCGTCGCTGGCGATGAGTTTCTTTCCGTCCGTGGTAAGTCCCCACCCCTCCCTCGGATATGAAAAAGACTTCTCATATTTGAGAGTGGCCGCATCATAGACAAAAACCACCTTTTCCTGCCAGGTGAGTATGAAGAGTTTTCCGTCGAGGACGCAGGAGCCCTCGACGAAATACCTTTTATTAAAATCCAGTTTTCTCAGGGCCTTTCCAGTATTCAGGTCAACCTTGCGGAAAGTGGAATTGCCATATTGTCCCGTACTCTCATAAAGATCCCCGTCAAGAAAATACAGGCCCTGAGTATAGGAACTGCGGTCGTGAGGATATTCCTTAACGACCTTTACCTTGTATTTTCCGACAGAAGGGCCGGCCGCGTTCACGCAGGAAAGCGGAAGGACGGCCAGCATGAGAAGTACGAATAATCTATGCATTGTTACGATGTTTTTTTGCTTCTTCTATGAAAGATACAAAAATCGGCTGAGGATTCTCAGGCGTACTCTTGAGTTCCGGATGGAACTGGGTTCCGATGAAGAACGGATGTGAAGGAATCTCGACGATTTCCACGAGGCCGGTATCCGGATTCTTTCCTGAAGCGTGCATGCCTGCCGCTTCGAACTCCTCAAGGTATGAGCCGTTGAATTCATAGCGGTGACGGTGACGCTCGGAAATCACTTCCTTTCCATATATCCTGTATGCGAGGGAGTTCTTGTCAAGTTTGCACTCGTATGCGCCAAGACGCATCGTTCCTCCCTTTATCGTAGTACTCTTCTGATCCGCCATAAGGTCGATGACAGGGTGCTGGGTGAGCATATTCACCTCTGCCGAGCAGGCATCCTTATATCCAAGGACATCACGGGCGAATTCCACGACGCACATCTGCATGCCCAGACAGATTCCGAAGAACGGAACGCCGTGCTCCCTGGCATATCTGACGGCGAGAATCTTTCCTTCCAGACCTCTTTCTCCGAATCCCGGAGCGACGAGGATTCCATCCATATGGCCGAGTGTTTCCTCAAGGTTGTTCTCATCGAGATACTCGCTGTGTACTGTATGTACGTTTACCTTGCATTCATTGGCGGCGCCGGCGTGTACGAAGGATTCAAGAATTGACTTGTATGCATCCTGAAGTTCCACATACTTTCCGACGAGAGCCACGTCCACCTCGCTCTTCGGGTGATAGAGCTTGTCCAGGAAAGCCTGGAGCGCAGAAAGATCCGGCTCAGGCCTGCACTCAAGTTTCATATGCTCAATCACCATGTTGTCAAGACCTTCAGCGTGCATATTGAAAGGGACCTGATAGATGCTTGGCGCATCAATGCTCTGGATTACATAGCCGGGCTTTACATTACAGAAGAGAGCCACCTTACGCCTGATATCGGCGGAAAGATTCTTTTCCGTACGGCAGACAATGATATCAGGATGTACTCCAGCCTGCTGGAGCATCTGGACAGAATGCTGTGTAGGTTTTGTCTTAAGCTCGTTTGCAGCCCTGAGAAGAGGGACAAGGGTAAGATGGATTGACATCAGGTCCTCTTCCGGCATTTCCCACTGAAGCTGACGGATGGCCTCGAGGAACGGCTGAGACTCCATATCTCCTACCGTACCTCCAACCTCGGTGATGATGACATCGAAATTGCCCGTTTTACCAAGAAGAAGCATACGCCTCTTGATCTCGTCAGTAATATGAGGAATAATCTGTACGGTTTTGCCAAGGTACGCGCCTTCCCTTTCCTTCGTAATTACGGTATGATAAATCTTACCGGTAGTTACGTTATTGGCCTTGCTCATATGAACTCCCAGGAAACGCTCGTAATGTCCAAGGTCGAGGTCGGTCTCTGCGCCGTCGTCAGTGACATAGCACTCTCCGTGCTCATAAGGATTGAGGGTTCCCGGATCCACATTGATATATGGGTCGAATTTCTGGATTGTCACCCGGAGTCCACGGGCCTGAAGGAGTTTGGCGAGAGATGCGGCAATAATGCCTTTGCCCAGAGAAGAGGCAACGCCACCTGTAACGAAAACGTACTTTGTATTCATAATCAAAATTTCTTTACAGGGATACAAAGTTAAGTTTTTCTAAAGGAAACAATCAAATTTATTTTCACTAAATTTGCATCCGAAAACACTGACAATATTGAAATTTAGGCGGGACGATCTGCCGCGCCGGTCTTTATGGCTGGTGAGGAAAGTCCGGACAGGAAAGGGCACCCGGCTGAGGAAAGCTCAGATAGGAGTAATCTTATTGTCACCGTAACAGAAAATTACCGCTGCCTGCAGTAAGGGTGAAAACGTGAGGCAAGAGCTCACGACGTCCGGCAGCGATGTCGGACGGGTACGGTGCACGGGCCTGCAAGACCAAATATACTGACAGTTGAGGGCTGCCCGCCTGATGTCAGGGGGTAGGTTGCGATAGATAAATGGCAGATTTAAAAACAGAAACCGGCTTACGGCCCCGCCTTTTTTTTTACCAGATATGCATTGAACTGCAAACATTTTTATTTATGTTTGCACTATTAGAAAGATAAGCGCCGGGCTTACTCCGGCAGATTAATGACACCAAAACACAAAACCAATTCTAAATGCGCTATTTCGAAAGAAATATCGCATTTATTTTTTGCACTATTTTCCCAAAAGAAAAGTAACTTTGTGACCGGTAACACAAAACATTAACTTTCTAAACTCTATTAAATTAATGGGACAAGAAAAACGAGGCAATGAATATGACGTAATCATTGTCGGTGGCGGAATCACCGGAGCAGGAACTGCGAGGGACTGTGCCCTTCGAGGACTCAATGTCCTTCTTATAGAAAGACACGACATCGCAACGGGCGCAACCGGACGTAACCACGGTCTGCTTCACAGTGGCGCGCGCTATGCCGTCAAGGACAGCGAATCCGCCGAAGAATGTATCAGGGAAAACATCATCCTGAGAAAGATAGCCAGCAACTGCGTCGAAGACACACAGGGTCTTTTCATCACCCTTCCCGAAGACGCCGACAGCGGCTATGGACTTGACTATCAGAAAACCTTCATCGAGGCCTGCCTCAAGGCCGGAATCAACGCAGAAGCCATCGATCCAAAAGATGCCATAATGATGGAGCCGTCTGTCAACCCAAGACTCATCGGCGCCGTCAAGGTTCCTGACGGTTCCGTGGATCCGTTCCGTCTGTGCGCAGCCAACATCACCGATGCAAAGCTGCACGGTGCAAAAGTACTCGTCTATTCAGAAGTAACTGAATTCATAAAGGAAGGAGACACCATTCTCGGAGTCAAGGTCAGAGATTCCAAGACAGGTGAGATTTCCGAATACAGGGCTCCGGTAACAGTCAACGCTGCCGGTATCTGGGGCCATAACATCGCCGAAATGGCCGGGGTACACGTAGGAATGTATCCTGCAAAAGGCGCCCTGCTCGTCTTCGGGCACAGGGTCAACAACGTCGTAATCAACCGCTGCCGCAAGTCCGCCGACGGAGACATTCTCGTTCCGGGCGATACCGTATGCGTCATCGGAACCACTTCCACAAAGGTTCCGTTCGAGCAGTGCGACAACATGTACGTCACCAGGGACGAGGTTGAACTCCTTCTGCGTGAAGGATGCGCCCTTGCGCCAAGCCTCGCCACCACCAGGATCCTCCGCGCATACGCCGGTGTACGACCTCTCGTTGCATCCGACGACGACCCTACGGGAAGAAGCATCTCCCGCGGCATCGTCTGCCTGGATCACGAAACACGCGACGGCCTTAAAGGTTTCATTACGATAACCGGAGGAAAGCTCATGACTTACAGACTTATGTCTGAGATTGCAACCGATGCCGTTTGCAAGAAACTCAACATAAACAAGACCTGTCAGACAGCCACCACCCCTATCATCGGTTCAGAGATGGGTGAAGCCAGGAAAGACACCCTCGAAAAGACTGTCAAGAAGATTTGGAACTTCCCTACCATAGGACAGAAGGCTGCTGCCGGTCGTTTCGGAACCAGGGCGGCTGACATTCCTTATAAGAGTGAAGAAGACAGGAAGGTAATTTGCGAATGCGAGCAGGTTACCCTCGGAGAAATCAAATATGCAGTCAAGACCAACGCCATAACGTCCCTTGAGGACCTGCGCCGCAGAACCCGTATCGGTATGGGAACCTGCCAGGGCACATTCTGTATCTACAAGGCGGCCAAAGCCCTTGCAGAAGCGCTCGGAACGCCTGAGAAAGCGGACATCATCGCCAGGGACTATCTCAACGAGAGATGGAAGGGCATGACCTGCGTAGGCTGGGGAGATACCATCCGTGAAATGGAATTCATGCAGAGAGTCTACAAGAACGGTATCCCTGATTCTTACAAAAATATCCCGGACCCAACTAAAAAGTAAGGAGTATGAAATTCGACGTTATAGTAATAGGCGGAGGACTTGCCGGAATGAAAGCGGCCGGCCTCCTTATTGCCAAGGGAAAGAAGGTGGCCGTAATCACTGAGGGCCACTCCATTCATAATGTTTCGTACAAAGAATTCCAGAGCGCCGACGGTACTCTTCTTATGGGAGACTGCGTGGTTTCTTCTGAAGTCAAGGACGGCAAGGTCCTGAGCGTCACCACCGAGAAGATCTCTGACATTCCATTCGAGGCGGACTATTTCATCCTTGCCACCGGCAAGTATTTCGGCGGCGGAATCAAGGCCGACATGGACCACATCTGGGAGCCTTTGTTCGGCTGCGACATTGATGCGGACGAAGACAGGTCAACCTGGTTCGACTGGGATTTCAGCAAGAAGCAGAAATTCCTGGATTTCGGAATTAAGGTGGACCAGGACTTCAGGGCTCTTTCTAAGGGCAATGCATTCGAGAACCTCTACGCATGCGGTGAAATCCTTGCAGGACTTTCAGGCATCGGAGAGAATGCGGATAAGGAAATTGAGAAAACAGCCGAGAAAGTGGCTGAAAACATAATCAACAAATAGCCATGCAGGAAAAGAATCTAAGCAAATTTGATTTCGAGCAGTGCCAGAAATGCGCTATCTGTACGAATGTTTGCCCTGTTATGGCAAACAACCCGAAATATGCCGGTCCTAAACAGTCAGGTCCGGATGAGAACCGTTACCGTCTGAAGAACGGACTGTTCTTCGACGACGCCCTCAAGTATTGCATGAACTGCAAGCGCTGTGAGGTTGCCTGTCCTTCCAACGTCAAGGTGGGCGACATGATCCAGGCCGCCAAGATAGAATTCGGCCACGGCCCCGGACTCCGTGAGCTTATGGTAGCAAATACGGACGCAATGGGCAAGATTGCCACTAAGTTCGCTCACCTTGTGAATTTCGGACTCAGCCTGGCGCCTGCCAAGGCCCTTGTAGAGGCCACGGTTGGAATCAGCAGGAAGGCACCGATGCCGTCATATTCCTTCACGACATTCGAATCCTGGTTCAAAAAGAACAAGCAGGAGGAACAGTCTAAGTTCAGCAGGCAGATCAGCTATTACCACGGATGTTACGCCAACTACAACTATCCTCAGCTTGGTAAGGACTTCGTATCAGTGCTCAATGCACTTGGATTCGGCGTTAACCTTCTTGACGGAGAACGCTGCTGCGGCGTGGCAAAGATTACCAACGGACTGGCAGCCAAGGCCGCTGAGGACGGAGAACACAATGTAAATCTCTTCCGCAAATCCATTGCTGAAGGCAGGGACATCGTAACCGTGTCAACATCCTGCACGCTGACAATCCTCGAGGAATACCCTCACCTTCTTGGTGTTGAAAACTCCGACGTCAAGGATCACATCAGCCTGGTTGAGAAATTCATCTATAAGGAAATCGCTTCCGGAAGAGTCAAACTCGCCTGGAAGAAAGACTATAAGGCAAAGGCAGCTTACCACTGCCCATGTCACCAGGAGAAACTTGGCTGGGGCGTGTTTACGACCGAACTTCTGAAGATGATTCCGGGACTTGACCTTACGGTTCTCGACAGTAATTGCTGTGGAATCGCCGGTACATACGGATTCAAGAAAGAAAACCGCGAGGTTTCCGAACAGATTGGAAAACCGCTTTTCGACCAGATTAAGAAAGTGGCTCCGGACTTCGTAGCCTGCGAATGCGAAACTTGTAAGTGGCAGATAGAAGGAATGACCAAGGTTCCGGTCAAGAACCCTGTTTCAATCCTTGCTCAGGCCCTTGACTTAGAGGCGACCGGAAAGCTTAACTCTTAAAGAATCGTTCAGCTGACCCTTATTGGTTTTATCACTGAGGTTCAGCCATTCGAGCGCAAGATCATATCGCTGTTGCATATAACATGCAGCGGCGATATTGTATTGTATGGCCCCCTTTAGGCTACGGTTCTTGGTAACCTTGAGGATTTCAATCCACTTATCGATGGCCTCGTCGAACTTGAAATCGTAACAAAGTCTGATAGGAACAGCCCAATCAGTTCCTACGGTCTCGGCATAATAAAGATTGATGCTGGATCTCCTCCACTGTGGGACGAACTTCTTGGAAAGCTCCTTTCCGTCCTGGGCTCCGGTGCAGACAGAAGGGATAGTCCAGGTATAAACCGTGTCTATCTGAGTCATGGAGTCATAGCCGTAAATCTTTCCGCCGAAATTGTCGATTATGAAAATGGCATCCCTGTCGGAATTCATTATGAAACTGCGCGCTTCATAATGAGGATTGAATTCAAGGCTGTCTGCAATCTTCATGGAAGATACTTCAACCGGCCTGCCAATATTGTCATTGAGATTCTGTGCGAATCCCATCGCCACGTTTGCACAGACGGTCGAATCCTTCTCGTTATCAGGATAAAGGAAGGCTACCGTCACATCCTCATTGTTCACATCCATTCCGGATACGGACGGAACTGATGTTTCATAATAGAAACTGTATGGTGCGATACATGAGGTGGCCGTTAAAAGGGCGGCAAGGTATGCGGTTGCTTTCATAATACTGGTTCTGCGGTTAAATCATAATCATCTGCGCCCGTTATGCGGACGTTGATGAATTGTCCCTGCATCGATGCCGGATTGTCGCCGAAGGCTTTGACAATGATCTCTCCGTCAACTTCCGGACTTTCATATTGACTGCGGCAGATAAACCTGCCGTCAGAATAATCGTCAATCAGCACTTTTTCAACGGTACCGATACGGCTCTCGTTATATTCGCGGGATATTTCCCTCTGGGCCGTCATCAATTCCGTAAGACGTCTGCGCTTGGTTGCCGGCGCCACCGAATCCCTGAGGTTCTGCGCGCCGAAAGTGCCTTCCTCCTCGGAATACATAAAAGCGCCCAACCTCTCGAATCTGGCTTCCTTAATGAACCCTACAAGTTCGTTGAACTCCTTTCTCCCCTCTCCCGGATGACCTACTATCATCGTCGTGCGGAGCACCACTCCCGGAACCCTTTCACGGAGTTTCTGGATGAGTTCACGCGTCCAGGCCCCTGTCGTATGACGGTGCATGCAGGAAAGGACCTCATCGTTGACGTGCTGAAGAGGAATGTCAAGATATTTGCAAACCTTCGGATTGCCGGCCATCTCGTCGAGTACATCGAGAGGGAAATCCGCAGGATAGGAGTAATGGATGCGTATCCATTCAATCCCATCCACCTCGGAGAGTTTCCTTAGAAGTTCACCCAGGCATCTCTTCTTATAAAGATCAAGCCCGTAGTAGGTTGTATCCTGTGCAATCAGTACGAGTTCCTTCACTCCGTGGGCTGCAAGGTCCCTTGTCTCCGCCACGAGTTCTTCCATAGGGACAGATTTGTGCGCTCCCCTGATAAAAGGAATCGCGCAGTAGGAGCATCTCCTGTCACATCCTTCGGATATCTTGAGATATGCAAAGGTGTCGTGCTTCTCTGAATCGAAGCGCCTTTTCACGCCAACCTTCGGAGTGCCTCCGACAGCCTTGACGACAGGATCCGTCTCCCTTGCCCCATACCAGCCGTCAACCTCGGGAATAAGTCCCGGAAGCTGGTCCATGTACCTTTGGGAAAGGCAGCCGAAGACGATGAGTTTTCCTACGAGACCGCGGTTATTGCGATCCACACAGGACATGATTTCAGCGATGGACTGTTCCTTGGCCTCACCGATGAAACCACAGGTATTGACAAGCAGCCAATCGACCCTGCGGTCAGTCACCTCCTCCGGGACGATTTCATACTCCCCGTCCAGCTGGGCGAGGATATGTTCCGAATCAACCTGGTTCTTGGAGCAACCCAGGGTAATGATCTGTATTGACTGCTTCTTTGTCATTATTCAGCTTTATTAGCTTCTTCCTGTGCCTTTTTATACTCAGCCTCACGCTCCTCGTCAGTCATGAAGTCGAGGGATGCGCTCTGACGGAGTTCATTATACCACTCTACGACCTTCTTCATATGTGACACATAGAATCTGTCCGCGTCGTAGTTAGGAATGGCCTTGAGGAAAAGAGCCTTGAGTTCTTCAGGTGAAGAGTTCTTTCCTGGAGCCTCAGCATCACCGAGGACAGCCTTGAGAGCCTCGAAAACTGCCTGAAGTTTCATTTCAGTTTCGGTAGTATAAATGCTTATGTCACCGAGAGATGTAATACGGCTATTAAGGTCAAAAAGAGTTCTCTTCTTGTCTGCGATACACTCTACGATGGCGCCATTGCGTGCCTGGCTGATATAAAGATACAGGCCATGCTTGCCTGATACTGTAAGGATTCTGCTTAAATCTGTTTTCATATTACGTATTGGATATTTCTGTGTTTAACAATTTACAAAGTTAAGAAAAAAACACTTCAAGTGTCCGTTTCTCAAGTTCCTCGAAAGTGCAATCGTTGGTTATGACCACGTCTGCCTTCTCAAGCGGCAATTTCTGTGCCGCCACCCTGCGGCGGATTGAATCTGGATTAACCCCGTCACGGCTGACAGCCCTTGCAATACGGACGTCTTCAGGCGCATCCACGGCAACAATCTTGTCCGCGACATTGCTGAAAAGAGGTTTTGAGAGTACGAGGGCAGATTCCATCACCACGAACGGAACCTTTTCTGCATCGAAGCCGTTACGCCAGAGAAGGAAGTCGGCAAGGACGGCCGGATGAACGATGGATTCAACCGTCTGCAGTTTTGCCCTGTCATTGAAAATGACGGAGGACAGTTTTTTCCTGTCAAGGGAACCGTCGGCAAGACGGAGATTCTCACCAAGCGCCTCCTCAATTTTTCCAAGAAGCGGTCCCCTGTAAAGTTCCTTGGTGCGGCTGTCGGAATCATAGACAGGGACTCCACGGGAGGAAAGGATGCGGCAGACAGCTGATTTTCCGCTGCCGATACCTCCTGTTACAAATACGATTGCAGGCGTTTTCATTTGCGGATGTTCTCTATGCAGTCAAAGACCTCCGGTTCCACTGAAGCGTCAATTACACCTGATGGCAAACCTGAGGCGTGGACTATGCAACGTCCCGAGCGAGACTCTGCAAAGTCCTTGTAATCAATATAGACACGCATTTTACCGGAAGGATTGATTGAAAGTGGAAAAGCGCACTTATACACCACTTTCGCAACCGGCGGAAAGACCGAAAGGTCATGGCCCGCAGGGATGTTCCTCACGGAGACGAAGACCTCTTCGCTGACTTCCACATAACGTGTCACGTCGATTGAATAATTAACTATCCTGTCGGAGAGCCTCACGCCGGGAACCGACTCCAGTCTTGCCACTCCGTGGACACTGGATTTAACGTTCTCGTGGGAGATGGTCTCCGTCATTATCCTGTTGATGTTCTGAAGTTGGAAAGCCTCACCGTAAACGGTGACGCTGTCGGGCACGAGCTTGATTCTGCCCATTGCCATATACTGGGATTTGTAACTGATATTCTCAACCGCCTGCACAGGTACCTTCTTATGGTTTTCCCTTGTGAAACGGAACTGGACAGACTGTGAAACAAATGACTCCAGAATGGCCTCTCCACCGAAAAGTTCATTGACATAACCCACAAGGTCGGCGGCGTCAATTCGGAACAGTTCAGACTCGCCCGGCACCCTGTGAAGGTCTGCGGGGTCAAAAAATACGGTTTTGACACGCTTGGAGTTGTCGCTGAAGCGGAGAAGTTTAAAACCGGAAGTGCGGCATCTTGCCACAATGACCGATGAATTTGAAGACTCGCTCGCATACCCTTCAAGATTGCTCTGTGCCGTCACAGAAACGCTTACAAGGGACGAGTAATTCTCCGATAGGTTAAAAAGAACCCATATGCCAAATGCCAACAGGAGAGATAAGACAAAAATTGCCAAACCCCTCCCGTCGATATTCAGCTTGCCAAGAAGCTTATGTACGAAGCCTCCCAAATTACTGCTGGACCTGAGAATAATCCTTGTTAAGGGCGTTCTTGTCAACCCTCAGCTTAACGTCACCGTCAACCTTGATAAGGACGGTCTTGTCCTTGATCTCTTCAACGGTTCCATAGATACCGCCGATGGTAACGACCTTGTCACCCTTCTTAAGTGCATTGCGGAATTTCTCAAGTTCCTTCTGCTGCTTGCGCTGAGGACGGATCATGAAAAACCACATTACGACGAAGATAAGGATGATCATAATCCAAAAGCTTCCCTGACCGCCTGCGGCAGGAGCCGATGCCTGAAGTAAAGTAAACATATAAATTGGTTTTGTGTTTTAATCTTACATTAATCCTTTGCCGCTCTTGCTGACCTTGCCCTCCTCCTGGAACTTCTGGATAAGTTTGTCAAGAAGACCGTTGATGAACGAGCAGCTCTTAGGCGTGCTGTAATACTTGGAAATCTCCACGTATTCGTTGATTGTAACCTTTACAGGAATTTCCTTGAATGTGGTAGCCTCGGCAAGTCCGAGTGAGATAAGAGCCATGTCAATATTGAAAAGACGGGCCTTGTCCCATGATGGAACCTGCTCGGAGATAAGCTGGTAATACTCCGGGAAAGAAGAGAATGCACTTCTGAGGAGTTTTACGACAAATGCCTTGTCGCTGTCTGCAGGCTTGCCCTGGCTGATAAGCACGTCGCTCTGGTAAAGCGGAGGAAGATTCCATCTTTCGCCCTTTCCGAGAGCCTTGAGGCTTGTAATGCACCAGGAAAGCGAATATGCAAGATCATCAATCCAAAGAAGCGAGAGATCCTCAAGAATCTTCTCGAGTTCAACATTATCGACAAGTTCCTCTTCAAAGATCTTCACGAAAAGAGCAGCATCCTGGGAAAGGCTTCTTTCCTCCGATGCCATGTATTTTTTAAAATACTCTTTTTCGGAAACGGTTTTGAAAAGATTTCTTACGAAAGCGTCATAAGGCTCCCACGAAAGTTTCTTTTTGGAAACGATCTTCTGAAAATCAGGATCATCCAAAATAAGAGGAGCGATGGCATTCTGAGCAAACTTGAGATTCGGTTCTAGGTCTTCCTTGGTGGCGTTGAAACGGTTCTTTGCCGCTTCCATACGCGCAACAGCCTCTTCCGTAATAACCGGAATGAGGGAAAGCATATAAAGATACAGGTCTCTGGTAGCCTCGCATGAAGACTCGAGCATGGACTCAGCGTCCGCGAGAGTCATTCCCGGATTCTCCGAGTAACTGTACAGAACCTTGAATGCCTTTATTCTGAGAATTCTTCTGTTAAGCATGATTTCAAACAAAATTTACGCAAAGATAAGGCAGTTTTTCATATTTTTTTCTAAATTTACTTAAAATAAGCAAGTAAGATGTACAGAGACGACTACGACCGTTCTTCCACACAGGACCATTCATCTGAAGATATCTTTTCCAGACCTGTAAAAGCAGTAAAACGCACATATTTTTTTGATGTAAAGGCCACTAAAGGCAAAAAAGACTTTTATCTGACCATAACGGAAAGTAAGCGCAGGCAGGAAAGAGATGGTTCTCTCACATACGACAAGCACAAGATTTTCCTATATAAAGAAGACTTCGAAAAGTTTTCAGATGGACTGGCAGATGTAATCTCCTTCGTCAAAAAGAATTTCTTTGACGGAGAAGTGATTGAGCAGCACCCATCCGAAAAGAGCAGGGAGTTCTAAATCGAAGCCGCAACCAGAAATCCAGTCGACCACGCAGCCTGGAGGTTGAATCCTCCGGTTATTGCGTCGATATCCAATACTTCCCCGGCAAAGTACAGTCCGGGGATTTTTTTGGCTTGAAGCGTCTTTATGTCAATATTGCTCAGGGCCACGCCTCCACATGTTACGAATTCATCCTTATAGTGTCCCCTGCCATTTATCGTGTGGACATCAGAGCATAGGACTGAAGCCAGCCTGTTGAAGGTCTTCTTTTGCAGGTTTCCCCATTTTTCCCCGCCTACACCCGCCCTGTGCGCAAGATACTCCCAAAGCCTTGCCGTCAGAACCTCAGGATAGGCATTGAGAACGGATTTCTGGGAATTGGATTCGGCAATCCTGCCAAGAAGGCTCCTTACCTGCTCTTCATTCATTCCGCCCATCCAGTTTATCGAGACATCCCCCTGATACTCCTTTTCCGCAAGTATCCTTGCAGCATATGAAGACAGTTTGAGGACTGCAGGGCCGCTGACGCCCCAATGAGTCAGAAGAAGAGGTCCCTCCCCTTTCATTTTGGTTCCGCAAAGGGACACGGTGGCATTCTCAACCACGGCTCCCATCATTGAGTTAAGTTCCGGATCCTTGACATTAAGGGTAAAAAGTGCGGGAATCGGCTTTTCTATCTCAAGCCCGAGCCCGTCAAGCATAGAGGATGTGCCGCGGGTAAATCCGCCGGTCGTCACCACTACCCTGTCGTATTCCTCAAGAAGATCTTTCACGGATTTGACAGGACACCCGGTACGCACCGTAACTCCAAGGCTACGCATAAGACGCTGAAGCGTAAGGACAATCTGCATCGCATCCTGAGAAGCCGGGAACACACAACAGTCTTCCTGGACCACCAGGGCAACGCCCTCGGCCTCGAACCAGCGCATGACATCCTCGTTGCCGAAGACCTTCAGCGCCCTCTTCATCAGGGTCGTCCCCCTTGGATAGACCTTGTCAAGAGACTTTACTTCAGCAAACGAATTTGTAAGATTACAGCGGCCGCCGCCTGTAACGGCCACCTTTGCAAGCGTTGTCTTTCCCGCTTCGAAAACGACGACCTCCGTTTCCGGGAGTCGTCGTTTAA